>JAADHR010000073.1:0-64525 GCA_013151735.1 Calditrichota bacterium
TTTCCCTTCCGGGAGGGAAACACATTTCGGCTGAGGCTCTTTTGAAACCCCTCTTAAAAAATCCGAAACGGGTTCAAAAAATTACGGTTGTAAAATCGGCAAAAGAATCGGACAAAAAGGGTGCAAAGGAATCGGAAACGGTTTTTCTTGCCGTTCCCATTTCAATTTCCAGAAAGCAGTCCCCGACATCCGGAAAAAATGATATTGTTACTAAAGGAGATAAGGGTCCTGTTAAACCCCACCCGTCGGTGAAAACAGGTGCCCGGACGGACTGGTTGATTTCACTGGGTGTAAAAGACGCCGGGAAGCACGGGGCGGATAAAACGCTGAAGACAAATGCTGCGCAAAAGGCGGAGAGTCTTTCGGTATCCCAAAACAAGGAACCTGTTATTCTTACAGAGAAATCTGCCGGAAATCTTGATGGCAAAACCGCGCGGGGGACGTCTCCCAAAGTGCCGTTAAACAACACGCTTTCCTGGATGATAGTGCCTGTTTCTGAAGAAACCAAAGCTCATCTGCCATTGGCATCTGCCGATCAACAGTCGAAAACAAAATCAGTGGAAACGATTGAAACGCCTGCGGGTAAAGCGAAAAATACGACAAAACCGAAAGTGGCTCATTCGGGGAAAGGGGCTCCGGGACAGGCGGTGGACAAGCCAGAATATCCCGTGGATCGGGAAGTGCGCCCCGGGAAGGTAATGGCCAAAGAAAGGCCAGAATCGGCTCCGTCTTCTGTTTTGTCCATTTTCGGAAAGGATGTTCCTTCAAAAGCCCTTCTTGTGTCGGTAGAAGGCCCCGTAACGATTTCAGGAAAAAACTCCGTCGAATTTATTTCGACCGGCGATTCCCGGAAACCGGCCCGCATCGTCATTCAGGAAGTCGAAATTCAGGCGGGAGAGGGTGAAAAGCGTTGGGCGAAAAGGCTTTCTCAATTAATGGAAAAGGCACACGTCGTAAAAGTGGCAACAGACGGGTTTTCCCCAGAAAACTCCACGGTTTCTCAGGAGGTTTCGGGGAAAAAGGTTCTTCAAAACGGTGAGTCTGAAAAGAATGCGGTGCCTTTGACGAGAAGTCAAAAGGATGGGGGACAGGCGCAAAATTCTGAGAGAAAGGCAGATCTTTTGGCGGAGAAGAAAGTCGCCGAAAGCAGTTTGAACCCCAAAAACAAAAGACCCCACACATCCGTTCTTGATCAAAACTCAAAGCCGTCTGTTTCGGAAAAATCAACATTTAGCGGGACCTCTGAACGAGGGTTGCATCGTGTCGGGTTAGAAAAATCAGAGAATGATCCCACTCAATGGGCCTTAAAACGCCGTTCGGATGATGCCAAACGGCCGGGCACACAAGAGATATCGGATCGTTTTGAAGAAAAGACGGCCGCCTCAGTTTCTAAAAAGAACGTGCCGATGTTTGTCCGGAAGATTCAAACGCCGGCCTCTGAGGGAACGGATCCTTCCCAAAAATCCCCGAGGATTCAGGGTAAGAGATCGGGAGAGAACAGAGAGAGCGCCTCCGGCCCCGGTCGCCCTGAAAATTCCGGCAATACAGCGATGGAGCAAAGAGCTCCTGTAAATATGGCGGCGCACGATCAGCCTCTTGCACAGAACAATCTTCTCAAACAAAGCCGGATGGCGACGGAACACCAGGTATCCTCAAATGCGGACCGGACATCGGGCCAAAAGCCGGACAGGAACGAGAACGTGACATCCGAAAAAAGGGATAAAAATCAGGTCTGGCCGGGGACTAAAAATCGGCCGGATGCCACGCTCAATCCTTCAAAGAAGGGAGCCGCATCGCACCCTATTTTGACGCCATCTGACCCGGTGCCTGAAAATAGCCGTTCCGGTTCCGGAGAAGCGGAATCTGTGACCGGGAAAAAGCCGCCGCACGGAGGCTCATCGGATTCTTTAAAAAAAGAGGCTTTGCAAAAAACGGAGCCGGCGCAAAAAGGCCCGATAAATCATCCAATTTCAACGACTGATTTGGGTCGAGTGGAGACACTTTCGCAAAGGGGGAAACCGGCCGCGCCGCTCTTTACGCAGGCAGGGCCCTCGATTCCGAAGGAAATCCTGAATAAGCTGGTGCAAAACACGCGCCTTTTGATTCAGCGGGGGGGGAGCGCCCAGATGCAGATTCAGCTAAAACCCGGCAATCTGGGGGCCATTCGGCTGCTGGTGGAAACGGTGCAAAACCAAATCACAGTGAAAATCCTTGTGAATAAGCCCAAAACACAACATCTGCTGGAACAGCATATTCAATCGTTGCAGCAATCACTGGTACAACAGGGGTACAAAATTGAACATATTCAGGTGGGTTTGAATGTTCAAAGTGAGCCCTTTCAGCAGGGACAAGCCTTTCAAAATCAAACACAGCAGGGAGGCGACTTCAGGCAAGGTCAGAGTAAGAATCAATTTACAGAATCGGGGAGTTTCTTGAATCAACCCAACGAATCTCAACAACAATCACGCAGCCGCAGATTTGGTTACAATTCTGTGGAATATGTGGCGTGACAGAAAGGAGGTGATTTTATGAGTGCCATATCGAGTGTGGCCAATTCGTCCGGATCAGGCGCAGATATGAGTAAGATAATGCAGATGAACGGAGAAAGTCTGGGAAAAGAGGATTTTCTGAAATTACTGGTAACGCAATTAAAATATCAGAGTCCTCTTCAGCCGATGAAAAACGATGAGTTCATTGCCGAGCTGGCCCAATTCAGTTCACTGGAGGGAATCCAGAACCTGAATGACAAGTTTGACAAGAGTGTTCAGTCGAATACCTTGTTGGCGCAATCCATTGGAAATTCAATGGCAACGACTTTAATTGGGAAGAATGTTAAGATTCAGACCAATCACTTTCAACTGAGCGAAAATGATGGAATGGAAATTCATTACAACCTGTCAAAGACGGTAGAACATGTATCCATTGAAATATACGATGATCAGGGAAATCTGGTGACCACCAAAACATTGGATGGGGAACCTTCAGGCGATCACGTGTTCCGATGGAATGGGGAAGATGAAGACGGCGAACTCATGGCCAGCGGAACGTACAAGGTCGTGGTTAAAGGAATTGATTCTGAAAAGAATGAAACCAATGCCCCGACGTATCTTGTCGGGGAGGTGGACAGCGTCCGTTATTCAAATGGCGGTGCTTATTTAATGGTGGATGGACAAATGTACGGAATTGGTGATGTTCAGGAGGTCCTAAAATGATGAGGAACGTATGAATGCCAGAATTAATGACCCGCGTCTGATCATTCAGCCGTTGCGTCCCAGACCTCAACCGGGCAAAAAACCGGGTGGGGCCGCTCCCGGTTCGTTTCGGAAGCTGTTTGATCAGAAACTCAAAGAAACAACGGGCCTGAAGTTTTCGGCGCATGCACTGAAGCGATTGGAATCAAGGAACATTCAGATGTCGCAGGCCGATCGTGAACGGTTGGAATCGGCGGTGAACCGGGCCGCTGAAAAAGGCGCAAACGATTCACTGATTTTGCTGAATCAGTTGGCATTTGTTGTGAATATTCCCAACCGGACCGTAGTGACAGCAATGGCCCGTGATCAAATGCAGAATGGAATGATCACAAATATTGACAGTGCCATGGTTATTCAGGATTAAGAAAAAAATGAGCGCATTCCAAAAACCACACTGTACACAGGCGGGGCCGATGTCCGCAGGGTTGCCACAGGATGGACCTGTGACGATTCGTGGAAATTAGTGGGTAGTATCTTTTTGGAATGAACTCCAAAGTTAAAAAATGAACAAAACAACGAATGGGCTGGACTCCGAGAAGCCTCGCTTTCAGGAGAGGCCCGGAGCTGCTGACCGACAGAAGCAGCTCAGGAAAAAAGGAGGTATGTTATTATGATGCGATCGTTATTTGCAGGCGTGAGTGGAATCAAAAGCCACCAAACACGGATGGATGTTATTGGCAACAACATTGCCAATATTAACACGATTGGTTTTAAGGCCGGGCGGGCCGTTTTTGCCCAGGCCATTGCGCAAACGGTGAGAGGGGCCACACGCCCTTACGATGGACAAGGTGGAACGAATCCCATGCAGGTCGGACTGGGAGTACAAATGGGAAGCGTCGACACAATTTTTACTCAGGGAAATCTGGAATCCACCGGCGTAAAAACGGACATGGCCATTCAGGGAAACGGATTTTTTGTTTTGAGTGATGGCTCCAACGAGTACTACACTCGAGCGGGCAATTTTCAATTTGATGCAGATGGGCGGCTGGTCAATCCCACCACGGGTTATGTGGTTCAGGGAATGCTGGCAGATTCCAACGGTGAAATTAAGCCGGGGACGCCTATTGGTGATCTGATTTTACCGTTCGGTCAGAAGGTCGCTGCAAAAGCCACAACCAAAGTGGAATTTACCGGAAATCTGAATGCTGATGTCAAACCGGTGGGTACCATTTTGAAATCGAATGTGATGTTTGCCATCGAAAAAGCGGGCAGTAACAGCGATGTAAATGGCCTGTATGCCAAAGGTGTTTCCAACTCCGTTATGTCAGGAATTACACCCGGGGCAACAACGGTAACCGTTTCTGACGGGACCACGACCAAGGTCTACACGTATGCACAAAAGGACACCGGTGCCGGAAACGGCGATTTTCATTCTTTGGACGATTTGGTGGCCGAAATTAACAATGATTTTGGTACCGAATTTACAGCTACCTTAACCAATGATGGCTCCATTCAGGTAGCGGGCGTTTCGGGTGCAGGCGATACAACCGTGTCATTTTCAAGCAATAACGCTTCACTGAATGCGGCTCTTGCCGCCGCCGATGGAACGGTTAATGCATCAACCACAACCAGCACGGATAAGTTCTCCCACAAGGCGACAAAAGATGATCTTCTGACCGATCTGTTGAATTCCGTTGGCGATACGTTAAACCTTGCCTCCGGTGACCAAATTGATCTAAGCGTGATGAAGAATGGCGAATTGGTTTCGGGTAATTTTACCGTTGCCGCGGATTCAAAATTATCCGATTTACTGACGACAATTAATACCGTCTTTCAAATCCAGAATGACACCGGTGCTTACATCGATGATGGCGCCCTAACGGTAAAGGGCGATCCGGGCGAAGAAAACACGCTTCAGGCCATTTCCATTCGGGAAGGGGATAATGAAGCGCTCAATTCCATTATGAGCTTTGCCGAAATGCAGGCCGCCAAGGACGCCACGCACACGGCGAACATTACCGTCTACGATGCGATGGGACAAAAGCACACGATGATCATGGAATTCAAAAAAACGGATATCCGCAATCAATGGACCTGGAATATCACATTTAAGGGAGATGAAATCGTTTCCAGCGGGGGCAAAGGAAAAATTTCCTTTAATTCGGATGGTTCGATTGCCTCGTTTAC
This sequence comes from Calditrichota bacterium, assembly GCA_013151735.1. Classification (NCBI taxonomy): domain Bacteria; kingdom Pseudomonadati; phylum Calditrichota; species Calditrichota bacterium. The sequence continues at coordinate 5,379 of JAADHR010000073.1, forward strand.
CTATTCCGACGGAGCCAACAGCCTGCAATTCGATCCGAACAACGGATCCGTTCCGGTGAACATTAAACTGGACTTGGGTCGATTTGGTGAATTCAACGGCCTGACGCAGTTTTCTTCGCCGTCGGCCATGGTGACGAAATCTCAGGATGGATACGCGAGCGGAAATCTGAGTTCCATTTCAATTAACGGGCACGGCGAAATTACCGGTCTGTTTACAAATGGCGTAACCCAAAAACTGGGACAGCTCGTTTTGGCCTCCTTTAACAATCCCAGTGGTCTGACAAATGTCGGGAATAATCTTTACATGACCTCTGCCAATTCCGGTACGCCGGTAACGGGAAAGGCCGGGGAAATCATCCAGGCCGAAATTCTCCCGGGGTACCTGGAGATGTCGAATGTCGACCTGGCCCAGGAATTCACCAACATGATTGTGGCCCAGCGCGGTTTTCAGGCCAATGCCCGGGTCATTACAACGAGTGATCAAATGTTAAATGAAATGGTCAACATTAAACGATAATAAACAGGGAAAGGGACCCGGCAAAGCAAAAGAAATTTCGCTTTTGTCCGATAAAAATAGTGGGTTACTCTTAGTTCTTGCTTTGGAGGGTCCCTTTTAAATTTCAATGATTAAAGTTACGCTGTTGGACGGTAAACCTATTTATGTGAATGCAGAGCTGATCGAAACCATACAGGAAACGCCGGATACAATTATTACGCTGACAAACGGAAAGAAAATGATTGTTCTGGACGACCCGCAGGATTTGCTTCAAAAAATCATTGCGTATAAACGAAAGATATTTGGAATAGCAAATGACGAATCGGATTATGGCCATTATTACTAATGTATATGTGACGGGTTAAAATGGATTTAGCAACCATTATTGGAATTGTTGTCGGTGTTTTTCTCATTCTCTTTGCCATTTTACAAAGTGGTCAATTAACAGGCTTTATTGATGTTGGTTCGATTATGATTGTATTTGGGGGGACAATTGGCGCAACGCTCATTAATTTTCCTTTATCCGATGTGTTAAGCGTTATCGGTGTGATCAAGAAAGGCTTTCTGAATAAACCGCCCGATCCGACGGCAAACATTCGAATGCTGGTGGAATTTGCCGAAATTGCCAGGAGGGAAGGAATTCTGGCATTAGAGGATCGAATCAAAGATATCGATGATCCGTTCCTGAAAGAAGGAATTCAATTGGCTGTGGATGGAACCGAGCCGGATTTGATGAAAACCATTTTAGACACGGAGATTGAATCCCTGCAAAACCGACACGAATTGGGGGCCAGCATCATGAAAACCATGGGAACGTATGCCCCGGCCTACGGAATGATTGGGACCGTGATAGGGCTGATTCTTATGCTGGGAACCATGTCGGATCCTTCAACCATCGGCCCGTCCATGGCTGTGGCCTTGATTACCACATTTTACGGGGCGGTGCTGGCAAACCTGATTTTTTTGCCGCTGGCCGGTAAATTGGAAACCATCAGCTCTCAGGAAGTTATGGTGAAGGAACTGGTAAGAGAGGGTGTATTATCCATCCAATCAGGCGATAATCCGAGAATTGTGGAACAAAAACTGGTGTCCTTTATCCCTCCCAAAAAGAGGGCAGTTTTTGAGGAGAAAGAATAAGATCAGAAATGGCCAAGAGGGAAAAAAAATGTGAGGAAGGTGCACCGGGCTGGATGGTTACGTATGGGGATATGATGTCCCTGCTGCTCACATTTTTTATCCTGATTGTGTCCTTTTCATCCATTCAGATGTCGGAATATCAAAAGGCCATGGGGTCTTTGAAGGGAGCCCTGGGGGTTTTAAAATACAAGCAATCATCGGTAAAACTGAGCCCCAAAAAGATGATTCAATTGAGCGGCTTTAAAAATACAACCGCCGGAAAAAAACTGAGTGACATTCAAAAATATATTGAAAAAAATAATTTAACCGATTCTATTTCCGTTGAAATCACAAAATCCGGAATTGTTATTCGAATGATGAATCCTATTCTTTTTGATTTGGGCAAGGCCAATTTAAAAAAAAGCGGGCTGCCTTTGTTGAGTAAAATCATTGGTGTTGCCAAAAGTTTTCCCAACAAGATCCGGGTGGAGGGGCATACGGACGATTTGCCCATTCATACGCCGGAATTTCCATCGAACTGGGAGCTTTCGGCCATCCGGGCCATTAATGTCATTCACTATTTTCAGGATGTGGGCCACATCAACCCCAAGCGGCTGTATTATGCCGGTTACGGTTCAAATAAGCCGCTGGTACCCAATACATCCGATAAAAATCGTGCAAAAAACAGGCGTGTAGAGATTTATCTTGAAAATGTAAGTTCTCAGGAAGTTCGTGCAAATCCAAAATTATATGGCGTTGTTCCGGTTCCACAACTCAGAAAAGGTAAGTTGATCAGTCATTCGATGAAGAACAAATGAATTCCATAGGACAATCAACATGGCAGATGAAGAAAAAAAAGCGAGTCAAACGGATGATAAAAAGGATGTGAAAAAGGGTGGATCGCTCAAAAAAGTGGTTATGATTTGGATTCCATTATTCCTTTTGCAATTGGCCCTTTCTTATATCATTGTAACAAAGGTCTTTAAAAGGAAGGCGATCCAGCAGGAAGCGGAGGCTGCCGAAATGACCACTCACGGCAAGAACAGGGCAAAAAAGCCGCAAAAACCGGGAGAAATCTATTTGGTAGAGGATGTTATTGTCAATCCCAAAAATACGGAAGGCCGCCATTTTGTGAATGTTTCCGTGGGGCTGGAGGAAGGAAACAAGAATATCGGCGATGAATTAAAAAATCGGGATGCCCAGATTCGCGACACACTGATTGATATTTTTGTAAGCAAAACAATCCAGGAAATGGATGATGTGGCAGACAAGGATTCCCTCAAGAGCGAAATTGCCCGCAGACTCAACCGCCTTTTGGGGGCAGGGGCCATTCGCCATGTGTATTTTAGTAATTTTATTATTCAGTAAATTTCCCTTCCATTCTCATCTTTACGGTTTGATCCTAAACGGAAAGTAAAATGTCTCCGCTGCCCGGTTACCTGCATAAAAACTGAACCGGAAAGGTCCTGATTATACGACGTCAAAATTCCCCGGAAAGGGGGAAAACACTACCCAGCACTCGGTAATAAATTCCTCCTTTTCATGCCATCCAATTTGGTACCCCTTTTGGACACAATACACTAACATAATAATAATCAATTAAATAACGACTGAAATACATTGTTTTTTTCTCTGGTACAATATTTGTGAAATAAGGAGAAAGAAAAAAACAAAAAGTGAGAAAAATCGTGGCACAAAAACTTTCACAAAAAGAGATTGATCAGCTTTTGAATTCCATACCGATCGCCGGAAAAGAGAATGGGGCATCCAACATAATGACGGATTTTTCAATTAAGCCTTACGATTTTAAAAATCCCGATCAACTGTCCAAAAGCGCCCGGCGCACATTGGAGCGCATTCACTATACATTTGCCAAATATCTCAGCCAGTTTTTGAATGATCATCTCCGGATGAACGTCCAGGTGAACTATATTTCCAACGCTCACATGTCGGATACGGAGTACCTGGAATCCCTGCCTAATCCCAGTTGTTTATACACCTTTCCCGTGGAAAAATATGAAAAGAACATCCTTTTTGAGATTCAGCCTCAATTGATTTATTTCCTTGTGGATCGCGTGCTGGGGGGGCCAGGCAAACTGCTTGAAATCAACAGGGAACTGACGGCCATTGAGCAGCGAATCATGGAACGGCTGCTCAAAAAATTGATCACGCAGTTCCAATCCGCCTGGTCGGTTGTTGAGGATATTTCAATGGATGTGGGTAATTATTACAGCAATCCCAATTTTGTTCAGCTGGCCGATTCCGGCGAATCGGTGGTTTCCATCTCTTTGGAAGTCAATTTCGCCCAGAATGTGGCTCTGTTCAACGTGGCCTATCCCTATTATCTTATTGATCGGCTGCTGGAGAAGGTTGAAAATGAACAGGTGGAAATATCCCAGGTCAATTCAATAGACGAGAGGCGCATTCTCAAAAGGAATCTTGAAAAGACCCATGTGCCGATTTCTGTTAATCTGGGAGAAACACGGCTTTCTTTTCAGGAGCTCATGAATCTCAGGGAGGGAGACGTTCTTTTTTTGGATCAAAAAACAACGGATCTGCTTCCTTTATATGTGGGGACGAAAGCAAAATTCTTGGGTAAGGCAGGGATTATGAAAAAACGATTGGCATTTAAGGTGATGAAACAAGCACGGTAGATGGAGAGGGTACATGGCTAAAGAAGATGAAACAATTCAGGAAGAAGTGCACGGCGATCAGCCGGTTCAAGCGGCAGCCGAAACAGCCGAAACATCGGAAGGCGATTCGACAATGGTGTTGAATGATCAAGAGGAGCTGCCCTCAGTGGAGGCCGCCCCGTTCCAGAATATGGAAAACGAAGAGGTCCCCGGCAACAGTGTGAATTCTTTGGAAATCCTTTTCGATCTGGAACTGCCCGTATCGGTTGAGCTGGCCCGCAAAAATGTATTGATTAGCGATATCTTGCAATTGGGCGAAGGATCGATTCTGGAATTCGATAAAATGGCCGGTGAGCCGGTTGACCTTCTGGTGAACAGTAAAAAAATTGCTGAAGGGGAAGTCGTTGTTATTGACGATCGATTTGGTATTCGAATAACCAACCTTCTGGATCCGTCTGAGCGTGTAAAGGGGCTGCAATAGAAAATGAAAAAACACTATTCAAAAAAGAAGATTTGGCTGACAACGGGACTCACCGCCCTGTTTATGGGAATGTTTTTTTTGAATCTGGTTCTGGGGCGCAGCCTTCGAACAAGTGAAGACAAGTCGGGGATTTCCCTGACAGCACAGTTTATTAAATTGTTTCTTGTCTTCGGAATTATTGTGCTGTTGATTTACGGGACAATCTGGTTCCTGAACAAATTCATTTACCGCCGCGGAAACGGTTCGTCACTTTCCCACGTAACGGTTCTAAGTACAACATTGCTGGCCCCCAAAAAATTCATCTATTTGGTAGAGGTTTTTGACCGGCTTCTGGTGTTGGGCGTGACAGAGAGTCAGATTTCAAATCTTACGGAAATTAGCGATCCGGAAATTCTAAAGACTCTGAAAAATGCCGGTCCTCCCCAAAATAAAAAATCCGGAAATCTGTTTCAGTCCCAACTGGAAGGATTTTTAAAAAAACCATGAAGATGAATCGACGAATCACCCTGATACTATTTGCTCTGGCCATTCTATTGCTCGGAGCCGTGCTGTTTCCGACGGGAGCGCAGGCTCAGCCGTTTCCAAAATTGTCATTGAGCGTGGGCAGCGGCAAGGCACCAAATGATCTGGCAGTAACCATTGAAATTCTGCTGCTGCTAACCATTCTTTCGCTGGCACCGGCCATTTTAATTCTCACAACAGCCTTTACGCGGATCATTGTGGTACTGCATTTTTTACGCCAGGCACTGGGACTGCAGCAAATGCCGCCCAACCAACTGCTTATCGGATTGGCCTTATTTTTGACGTACTTCATCATGCAGCCCGTTTTTTCGGATGTGAACCAGAATGCCCTGCAGCCCTATTTGCAGAAGAAAATCTCCTACGAGGTTGCCCTCAAACGGGGACAAGAACCCCTGCGCCGGTTTATGCTTCGGCAGACCCGCGAAAAAGATTTAGCCCTTTTTATGAGCTTAGACAAAGGCCCCAAACCCAAAAACCAGATGGACGTGCCCATTTTTAAAATTATTCCGGCCTTTGTAATTAGCGAATTACGCCTGGCCTTTGAAATTGGTTTTCTGCTGTATATTCCCTTTTTAGTAATTGACCTGGTGGTTGCCAGCGTGCTGATGAGCATGGGGATGCTCATGCTGCCGCCGGTAATGATTTCACTCCCCTTTAAAATTCTGTTATTTGTTTTGGTCGACGGGTGGTATCTCATTATCGGGTCTGTAGTGAAAAGTTTTATGTGACGGGAGAGACAATGACGGAACAATTTGTATTGCACCTTGGCAAACAGGCCATGATGACAACCTTGCTTTTATCGGCGCCCATGCTTTTGTCGGGGCTTATTGTGGGTCTGGCCATCGGAATTTTTCAGGCCGTCACACAAATCAATGAAATGACCCTGACATTTATTCCTAAAATTCTTGTGGTCGTAGTTGTTTTTCTGATCTTTATGCCTTGGATGATGCACATCCTCCTTAATTTTACAACCAGTATTTTTAACAATATTTCGCTCTTAACGCATTAGATTCTTGCTGCCCAAAGTCGGTAAAAAATGCAGACAATCGGGCACCAGTCAAAACGGGCAAAACATGGTGTCAAATCTGCCTTCGGCAGGCCGTTTTGCCTTTACCAATATGGGAAGATTTTTATGAACCAGTTTGGTTTTTCTGTCCAGGAAATACAAGTTTTTCTGCTTATTTTTGTGCGGGTAGCGGCCATGATGGCTGTTCTGCCCATCTTTGGTGATCAGGCTGTTCCGGTGATGGTTCGTCTGGGACTGTCTTTTTTCCTGGCTGTGATTATTTATCCCATTGTTCCCAAATCATCCCTGATGACGCAGGGAGTTTCAGAATTCTTTTTTCAATTGTCACAGATGTTTTTCACGGGATTATTTATTGGCTTTTTTGGAATCGTTTTTTTCGGGGCCATTCAACTGGCAGGAGAAATCGCCGGTTTCCAGATGGGGTTTGCCATCGTCAGCGTTTTGGATCCGATGTCCCGAATTCAGATGTCCATTATTGCCCAGTTTCAGAATTTCATGGCCATTCTTATTTTTCTATTATTGAATGGTCATCACTTGATGATTCGCGGAATCGTGGAAAGTTTTCAATACATCCCATTACTGGGCGCCACATGGTCGGGTAATCTGGGCCAGATATTAATTCAGATGACCGGGCACATGTTCGTGATCGCGGTTAAAATCAGTGCACCGGTTTTTGTCACACTTCTCCTCACCAATGTGGGGCTGGGGATTGTGGCCCGCACGCTTCCCCAAATGAATGTGTTTATTGTGGGATTTCCCCTGCAAATCGGCATTGGTTTGGCCACGCTTGCGCTTTCGGTCCCCCTGTTTTTTTATGTTTTTGAAAAATACTTTGTGCAGTTTGGCACAAACTGGATACGAATGATTCGCTTGTTTTAATTGAAGGTGATCTCCCGCAATTTTGGAAGGAAACAACCCGGCAACACACTAACGGAGTAATTTGAAGACATTATGGCTGATCAAAGCTCAGACAAAACCGAACAACCGACACCCAAGCGTCTTGAAGACGCACGCAAAAAAGGGAATGTTGCCAAAAGCATGGAAATCAATTCGGCGTTCATCCTGCTGACAGGGACGCTTACGTTGTTTTTTATTTCCGGGTATATGTTTCAAAATTTCTCGATGTTTATGCGTCATGTTTTCGGGGATTTAATGACTTACCAGATTGCCCAGGATTCCATTCGAGCTTATGCCACTTCCCTGATCGCCATTTCCCTGAAATTAATGGCCCCGTTGATGCTGGCGATTCTGGTTATTGGTGTTCTTTCAAATGTGGGACAGGTCGGGTTCCTGTTTACGCTGGAACCGGTCATTCCAAATCCCGAAAAAATTGATCCCATTAAGGGATTCCAAAGAATATTTTCCATGCGTTCGGTTGAGGAATTGGTCAAGGGTGTTTTAAAAATCGCGATTATTGGTTATGTGATGTATCGGGTGATCAAAGGACACTACAACGACTATTTTCTGCTGATGGATCAGGGAACCGGACAGATCATTTCCTTTATGATGAAGGTGATTTTTCAGATGGCCATCTGGGCCTCGCTGATCTTGGTGGTTTTGGCGGTTGCGGATTTTGCCTTCCAGAAGTGGAATTACATGAAAGACATGCGGATGACGAAGCAGGAAGTAAAAGAAGAGATGAAAGAGTATGAGGGAGATCCGCAGGTAAAGGGACACATCAGAAGCTTGCAAAGGGAAATGGCCCGAAAACGGATGATGTCCGATGTGCCCAAAGCCGATGTGGTTATTACCAACCCAACCCACTACGCAGTGGCGCTTAAGTACGAGCCGGACGGAATGGATGCCCCCCGCGTGTTGGCCAAAGGCAGCCGGAAACTGGCCCTGAAAATTAAGGAAATTGCCAAAGAAAATGGCGTCCCGATTGTTGAGGACCCGCCGCTGGCCAGGGCGTTGTTCAAATCGACCGAAGTCGGAATGGAAATTCCCATTGACCTGTTTCAGAGTGTGGCTGAGGTGCTGGCGTACATTTATCGATTGAAAGGGAAACAGCTCGCATGATGACCGCCGAACTAAATCGACCCAATATCCTGCAGCGGATACTTCAACAAAGCGACATCGGACTTGCCATTGGCGTGATTATGATCCTCACGATCATGATCCTTCCCATGCCGACAGGCATGCTGGACCTGTTTCTTGTGATCAACATCAGCATCAGCCTTACGGTGCTTATGGTTTCGATGTATCTGAATGAGCCGGTGGAATTCTCGGTTTTTCCGGGATTACTGCTGGTCATGACCCTGTACCGGTTGTCCCTTAACATTGCCTCCACGCGCTTGATTTTGGGGGATGCCTATGCCGGAAAGGTCATTGCGGCCTTTGGAAATTTTGTGGTCAAGGGGAACTATATCGTCGGATTTGTGATTTTCCTCATTTTGGTGGTCATTCAGTTTGTGGTGATCACGAAGGGCGCCGGCCGGATTGCTGAAGTGGCGGCTCGCTTTACATTGGACGCCATGCCCGGAAAGCAGATGGCCATCGATGCTGATCTGAATGCGGGTCTGATTGACGATGGCGAGGCCAGAGAACGCCGGAAAAAAATTGCTCAGGAGGCCGATTTTTATGGGGCTATGGACGGGGCATCGAAATTCGTCCGGGGAGATGCCATTGCCGGACTGATTATTACGTCGATTAATATTCTGGGCGGTTTTGTGATTGGCGTTCTGCAGAAGGGAATGTCGCTGGGCGACGCCGTTCACACCTACACGCTTCTGACGGTTGGCGACGGACTGGTATCTCAAATTCCTGCACTCATCCTTTCGACCTCCGCCGGCATCGTAGTTACACGGGCTGCTTCGGAGGAAAATCTGGGCCACGATATCAGCCACCAGCTATTGGGGAAACCCCGGGCCTTGTATGTGGTTTCCGGTGCCTTGCTTATTTTTGGATTTGCACCGGGTTTACCCACGCTCCCGTTTTTTATCCTATCCGGTGTGGCTTTTGTTGTGGCCAAAACCGCCGAAAGCCTCGAGAAACGTGCGGCTCTGGAAGAAACAATTGCCGAACAGGAAGAAGCGGTTGAGTCCGATGACACTCTGGAAAATTACCTCCAGGTTGACCCGCTGGAAATCGAAATTGGCTACGGTCTGATTCCTTTGGTAGATGAAGAACAGGGCGGTGATTTGCTGAATCGCATTACAACCATTCGAAAACAATTGGCCATTGAATTGGGTGTGGTCATTCCGCCGATCCGCATCCGGGATAATATCAGCCTGAAACCGGATGAATACGTGGTCAAAATTCGGGGAGCCGACATTGCCAAAGGAGAACTCCTGACCAGCCGCCTGCTGGCTCTTGCCGCCGATGAGAATGGCTCGAATCTGGAGGGAATCCCCACGCGCGATCCCGCCTTCGGATTGCCTGCGTATTGGATTCCGGATAAACTTAAAGAAAAGGCTGAAACCATGGGCTTTACCGTTGTGGAACCGGTGGCCGTTCTGGCCACTCATCTTAAGGAAATTCTGAAGCAAAATGCCCATTTGGTCTTGAGTCGTGAGGATGTTCACGAACTGATCGAAACCGTCAAAAAGGAGTCTCCAACTGTGGTTGAGGAATTGATACCCAATTTATTGAATATTGGCCAGATTCAAAAAGTACTTCAGAATCTGCTTCGGGAGCAGGTGCCCATTCGCGATATGGTTACGATTCTGGAAACACTGGCCGATTACGCCGGAACCACCAAGGATCCGGATATTCTGACCGAGTACGTTCGAAATGCCCTGTCAAAAATCATTTACAAGAATTATCTTGCCGAGGACGGCAGAATGTACGGGATGATGTTGGACCCCCAGCTGGAAAATGTTCTGGTGGACAATTTAAATCAAAATAAGGGTGCGGGTTTGAATTTGTCCCCGGATATTTTGAAGTCACTTTTTCAGCAGATCAAAGCCGGTACGGATAAAATGACCGAGGACGGCTTTACTCCGCTGATCCTGGCGTCTCCGATGATTCGATCCAGTTTTAAACGGCTCATTGAAATGGCGTTTCCTCAGGTTGCCGTTCTGTCGTACAATGAAATTCCTGCAGATGTGGAAATTCAAACAATAGGAATAATTGGGTTGCAAAATGAAAATTAAGAAATTCCGTGCACAGACAATGAATGAGGCCTTTAAAAAAATTAAGGCCGAACTGGGATCCGATGCCGTTATTCTGAATGTTCAGGAACAGAAAAAAACAGGGGCATTCGGAGTCGTCCAGGCCCGTTTTCTGGAGGTTACGGCCGCCGTCGATGAGAAGCCCATCCGGCATTCCGGGACTCCATTGCGGTCAAAAGAAACAGATGACGTCTTTCAGACGTATTCCCGCCCCAAAGGACGCTCCAACACATCCACCCAATATGGAGCGATTGAAAAGCTTCAAAAGGAGTTGGAGGATCTGCGGTCGAAATACGAGCAGCTGCACACGCACTTTGGAACGGATTTTCGTTCGGAACAGGTGCCGCCGCACTTGGCGGATGCCTACCGGGTTCTTTTGGAATCGGGTGTCGATGAAACACTGGCGCGCTCACTTTTAAGACGTGTGGCGGATGAAATCCCAAGGGGTGAGACCACACGGGCCGTGCTCGATCGGGTGTTGCTGCAACACATGAGCCGCCTCATCCCTGAAACGGATGTTTCGCTGAAGCCATCTAACCGGCCGCGGGTGGTTGCATTAATTGGCCCCACGGGCGTGGGGAAAACAACAACCATCGCAAAACTGGCTGCCACGGACGCTATTTTTCATCATAAAAAGGTCGGACTTCTGTCGATGGATACGTACCGAATTGCGGCCATCGACCAGCTGCGCGTTTTTGCTGATTTGTCCAAAATACCAATGGAAGTAGCCTACACCCCGGACGATATGAGCCGGGCTCTGCGGAAATTTGATGACAAGGATGTCCTTTACATCGATACCCCGGGACGCAGCCCCCGGGACGGCCGGGGAATTCGGGAAATTCAGGACTATTTGGCCGCCGTTCAGCCGGATGAGGTGCACCTGACGGTGAATCTGTCCACACGATCAGAAGACCTTTTGGATACCCTGAAACGATTTCAGATGATTCCATCCAACCGAATGATCTTTAGCAAACTGGATGAAACAGACCGTTATGGAAATATGTTGACCGTGCTTAAGCAGTACCGGCTTCCTGTCTCGTTTGTTACGTTTGGTCAGGATGTGCCGAAAACCTTTCAGCCGGCAACACCATCATTTTTGAGCCGACTCATTTTAGGAATGGAGACACTTGGATGAGAGATCAAGCCTGGCAATTGCGGGAATTGGTTCCCGCCTACGAACTATTTCCCAAATCGAATATCCCCTTAAAAGCGAAACGCATTGCCGTTACCAGTGGAAAAGGAGGCGTAGGGAAAACAACCATTGCCCTGAATATGGGGATTTTACTGGCGGCAAACGGAATAAAAACCCTGCTGATTGATGGTGATGTCAATCTCTCCAATCTTCCGATTTTGTCGGGAACGGCTCCGGAATTGCACTTTGCCGATGTTCTTGAAAAAAAACTCAGCTTAATGGAAATTATTTATCCCTTCCGAAATGATTTGTACATTCTGCCGTCTGGCCTGGGGTCCGTTGACCTTGTTGAGCAGGAGGAAAAATTTCTGGATCACATGCGGCATGAGTTCATGGATTTGGATGCGTTTTTCGATGTGATTTTAATTGACACGGCCTCGGGCATTTCATCGACGGTCATGGGAGAAATCTTTTCGGCGGATGAGGTGTTTGTAATCACCACACCGGAACCGTCGGCCATTGGGGATGCCTACGCTATTGTGAAAGTCCTCACTTTTTTTATGCCGGTTCTTTCGGTGCGCGTCTTATTCAATTGGGTAAAGAGCGAAAAACAGGGACAGGATTCCCACGAAAAATTTAACAGTATTACCGAAAAATTTCTGGGCAGGAGTGTACGCTATTTGGGGGCGCTTCCGTATGATGAGAATGTACGGAAGGCCGCCATGTCCCAGGTGCCGCAATTAATTCAATATCCGCGGTCAAAGTTTTCACGCCAGCTCAGACAAATTGTAACGGAATTAACCAATCCAAAAAATGAATTAATGTATGCACTCAATATACGGAAAAATTAACCCGTTAGCGAATGTTCGGGTCAAATGGGTCAGGCAGGTATTGAAATCGGGAAAACACGACATAATGGCGGGATGGAGGTTTTGATGGCAGTCAGTTTTATTGCGAAAAAGGCACAAGAATCCTATCGGGAAGAAATGGATATCCAGAAGCTCTGGTTGAAGTATGTACGGACCAGAGACGGTCAGATGAAAGAGCAGCTTCTGGTTCACTACTTGCCGGTGGTCAAATTTGTGGTGGGGCGAATGATGGTTTCGCTTCCGAACTCCGTCAATTTTGATGATCTGGAAAGCGCAGGCATTATGGGCCTGATTTCTGCCATCGATCGGTACAATCCCCAACTGGGCGTAAAATTTGAGACCTTTGTTGTTCCCCGTATTCGGGGCGCTATTTTGGACGAATTACGCTCGTTGGACTGGGTTCCCCGTTCCGTGCGCAGCAAGGCCCGGCAGTTGGAAAAGGCTATTGAGGAGGTAGAAGCCAAAACCGGGAAGGCCGCCGATCCGATTGCGGTTGCTCAGCAGTTGAACATCAGTCTGGAAGAATATGATGCCATGATCGGAAAAGTGGCGGCGGGTAATTCACTGCTCTCTCTGGATCGGGAATTTTCCGATGGAGATGATAAAAACGGTTCGATGTATGACCTGGTAAAAAATGCCAAATCGGAGAATCCGGAGGGACAGTTAATTGATGAAGAGTTAAAGCAGGTGCTTATTGACGAAATCAACAATCTGCCGGAAAATGAACGCATGGTGATTTCTCTTTACTACTATGAAGAGTTAACGCTCAAAGAAATTGGAGTGATTCTCAATATTTCCGAATCGCGTGTGTCACAAATCCACACAAAGGCGATTAACCGCCTTAAGCATCGGTTAAAGACACACGTCTAACGTTACACGCACGTGACAAAGGAGGACGTATGGTACGTCCAATCGATGTTCAGGATAACCTGTCAAAAATCAGTTATATCGAAAAAATACAGCAGGCCCAGCAGGCCTCGGAGCAGACAGGACACGAACAATTCGTAAAGAATCTGAACCGTTTAGCGGAACAAAAGGCGAAAAAGACTCAGGATTCCAAAGAGACGGAAAAATCCAGGTACCGTGAGAAGCGCGAAAAACGGCGGAAAAAGAAATCATCCACCCAATTTTCGGGCACCCAAAAACCCATTGAAATGGAAACCGAAGACGACCAGCAGCATTTGATTCTTCATCATCACATTGATATTATTATTTGAACGGAAAGGAACAGGCGAGTGAAATCGGGTTTGACGCCTCGAAAAGTGAAAGCGTTGGTCAATCATATTTACGATTTACCAACCCTGCCGACCACCATTGCCAAATTGTTGGAGTTAATCGACAATCCCCGTTCCACCGCCTATCAGGTGGGACAAATGATTTCTGAAGATCAGGTCCTGACGGCTCATGTGCTTAAGTTGGCCAATTCGGCCTATTACGGGTTTTCAAGGCGGATTAAAACCATTCCGCTGGCCATTGTGGTGCTGGGCTATGAAACACTCAAGAATGTTCTGTTAACCGTGTCGATTATCGACCGCTTTTCCCGGCAACCCAATGGCCTTCGATTTGATTTCTCCTTATTCTGGGATCATACCCTGGCAACAGCCGTTGCCAGTAAGGTATTGGCCAGAGATGTGGGCTACCAATTAACCGGAGAGGCCTTTGTGGCAGGCCTGCTTCACGACCTGGGAAAACTTATTCTGAGCCAGTATCTGCCGGAAGAATTTTCGAAAATTTACCGGTTGAGTTTTCAGAATCGGGAGCCGATGTATAATATGGAGAAAAGGATGCTGAAAGGGGTTACTCACGCCGAGGTGGGGGCGTGGCTGGCTGAACACTGGCATTTGCCGGGGTCTTTGGTGCAGGCCATCCGGTACCATCACGAACCGGCAAAAGCGCCTGTGGAGTCTTCTTTGGCCGCTCTTGTTCACATCGGGGATTATTTTGCGCGCAAGTATAAAATTGGATTTTCCGGGGATGTGTCTTTCCCGGTTCTTTCGAAAGACATCTGGAAGAAAATGTCATTGAATTCCAGCGGAGCCTTGGATTTGACCGATTTGAGCGCGTACGAAAAATATTTTTCTCAAAAGTTGGAGGGAGAATCAAGGCTTTTTGAGGCCTTGCGTGTGGAAAACTGGGGTGTGGTACGGCATTCGGAAACGCAGACGATGGCCGTTGAGATGATCTGAGGATTGACGGGATAATTTCAATTCAGGGAAAAATACGATGAATGCTTTTGGAACCTCCGAAGCAATTTTAAACAATTTAAATTTTGACAGAAAAAACGATCCTTTTTTATCGCCCAAGGCGGGAAATCTTTTCACATCAAAGTTTTATAAAGAATTTCATTCCCTTACCAGTGAAAAGGACTTTTTTCAGTTTTCTCAAAAGTATTTAAAAAGACTACTGGGTTCAACGACGATCAGTTTTTACATCTGGAATGAGAAAACTCAGCAGTTTGAACCCGAGATTTTTGATGACTCGCTTGGATCCATCATTTCTTACCAGATTGAAGAAGGAATTGTGGAATGGCTTTTTAGTGAAGAAAACCTCATTTTTCTTCGGCCTGAAAAGGAACTAAATCTCTTCTCGAAACCGCTTTATGGAAAATTGCTGGTGCTGATCCCCTTGAAATTGTTGGGTAAGCCCATCGGCTTTTTTGAGGTTGTGACCCGTCGCTTCCGGCCGGATACCCTTCAGGAAAAACGCGTTCAGCTTCGGATGCTGGCCGCTCTTCTGTCGGGTCTGTTTGTTTCGCTTCACCTGAATCATAAAATTCAGAAGATTGAAAAAAACAGCCGGCAGATTGAATCCCAGATGTTTCAGTCAGGAAAACTTATTGCACTTGGCGAGCTGGTTGGGGGAATTGCCCACGAGATCAACAACCCCATGACAACGATTCTCGGGCGGCTTCAGATTATGAAAATAAAAAACAACATTCCAGAGGTGATGCGGGAAAAGCTGAAAATCGTGGAAAGTGAGGCCCAGCGCGTATCGGAAATCGTCAGGGATTTGCTCAATTTTGCCCGAAATAACCCGGAAAAGGACCGGCACGAAATTGTAAACATCAACCGGGTAATTGAAAAATCACTTGACCTCACGCGCCACAATCTGGAGGTGGACGGGATAGAGATCCGCTTAAAACTGGACCCCGAAATTCAGCATTTCCTGGGTAACACCCATCAGTGGCTGCAGGTTTTTGTGAACTTACTGGTCAATGCCCAGCAGGCTCTTCAAAGAAACGGAATAATAGCCATTGAAACCCGGCAAAAGAAACGGGAACTGATCATCCGGTTTAGAGACAATGGTCCGGGAATTCCGAAGGAGATTCAATCCAAAATATTCGATTCTTTTTACACTACCAAAGCCGGACGCGGCGGAACAGGGCTGGGACTGGCCATTACAAAAAAGATTGTGGAGTATCATGGCGGCAGGATTTCTGTAAGAAATGTTTCCGGATGGGGAGCCGAATTTGAAATCCGCATCCCCGTAAAGGAGGAGGAAAACTAAGATGAAATCATTCAAAAAAATGGCATGGATATTACTTCTCTCGTTGCTTTGTTTTTCGGCAAAGAGCAGTTTCGCACAGTTGACACTCATCACCAATGTTAAATATGTGTCTGGCGAAACGGAGGACATTTTGGATTTTACAACCACCTCCACCGTGCACGCCGTGAAGAAGGTATTCCCCCGGACGCAGTCTATTCTGATTCAATTGGTGCATACCGAATTTATGCCGGATTCGGAAGAGCGGTTTGTGAACATTGTGAAGCGGTGTTTTTTGCGGCCCAATGTGGCACAATTGAGCGATGGAACAATTTTCATTCTCTTTAAGGGGATTTCCGCATCCAAAATTCGGGTAGTAGAGGGCAGACACCGCCTGCGTTTCCGGATTCTGAAACGATCGCCGCAAACGGCCTATCTGGACAATTTCCGTAAGGGGGTCACTCTGGTCAAAAAGAAAAAATACCAGGCGGCATTGATCCATTTGCGACGCGCACTTCGCTACCGTCCCGGCGATGCAGCCGCCTATTTCTGGGCAGGCAAAGCGCGGTTTGCGTTGGGTGACTGGAAGGCGGCCCGATTTAATCTTGAACAGGCACGGCACGCGCCCTCTTTTGCGCGTGAAAGCGGACAATTACTGGCCTTCATTCAGGCCAAGCAGGCGAAACCATCCGGTATCAAACGACCGGCCAATATATTCCGGGACGCAAACAGCGCTTCTGCTGCCAAATCCCCTTCCCGGGTGGCAGCAAAAGAGGAGGTGTCCCGGGCGGAAAATGCTGCCGCGGCCAGCCCGGACTCTCTGAAAGCGGCGGCGGTAGTCATAAAAAGATCAACCGCCCAAAGGATTTCCACGAATCCGCCCGTCAAAACAGCCGGGGGGGTTACCCTACGGTCTGAAAATTCACTGGAAGGAAATGCCTCTTCCGGAAGCATCCAGTTGATTTTATTTCTGACGATTCTGGTTTTGTTGGTCTCTTTGCCCTTTTTGTGGCTCTGGAACAGGCGGGTTACACGCAGAAAATTGGTGCAGGCGGCGGAACCCTTCGAGAAAAATCTGGAGACCTTTCAGGTGCGCCAGCAGCATTTGCTTCGTCAATTTGAGGCCGAAAAAAATAAGGCCATGGTGGAAACGGATTCCGTGTTAAAAAATCCGGCGGTTTCCCCGCCGCCGCGACCCAAAAAAGGTCCTGTCCCTTCGGATGAACCCCTCATTCGGAACCACTATTCGGAAAATGAAATTGTCAAAAAGACGAAGCGTTTTGCTTCCAGGGGATATACGTACGATGAAATTGCCCAAAAACTGGGCATGGGAAAGGGGGAATTGCAGCTCATTATGAATCTGGCCGGTGAAACCATTGAGATGGCACAGAAAAGCGGGATGCGTTTAACCTTTGCTGAGGATCGTTAATGCTGTCACAGATCTTGGCAAAAGCGAATCTGAATCTGGATTTCATTTCCTTTTCCCGCATTCAGAATAGGTTCAGGCCGGAGCAGGTGGTGCGCGGCCGAATCATCCAACAGTTGCAGGGCCGTCTGTTTATCTTTCGGGCCAAAGGGCTGAGCCTGATTGCGGAGGCTACCGTTCCCCTGCAGGTTGGGGACAGGGTTACGGTAAAAGTGCAAAGAAATCGGAAACGGATCGAACTCAAACTTTTGGAGGTTAACGGAAAACCGGTAAAAGAAGGACAGAACATTCCGTTACCCAATGTTCATTATGCCAGGCTTCCGGTACCCAAGGAGTTTTTGGGAAGGGACGGGTTCCTGGAGATTTATGATTACAAAAAGGAAGAAAACGATTTTACAGAGGATCAGGGGCAGGCACTTAGTTTTCAATTGCTTTTGGAGATCGGGGATTCTGACTTTGTGGTACTGAAGGCTTATCGCTCAAAAAACAGCCGCAATTTTAAGATATTTTCAACCGATCCGGAATTTTCAAAGAGGATGAACAGCCATTTATCTCTTTTAGCGGATTGGCTTTCGAAACCGGAAGACGAATCGGTTTTTGTACAGGTGATGTATCGAAAATATCGGGATTTATTTCACTCCGCAACGGAACTGACTTCTGAAAAATCACTGAATGTGAGGGTGTAGTGTCTATGAAAAAAAAGCGGTTGATGTTTGTCGATGATGAACCGGAAATTCTGGAAATATTGCAGGATATTTTTGAGCGTTCCTCATTTGAAATTATGACGGCGGGTACCGGAGGAAAAGCGATCAAACTCGTCCAGGAGTCCTTCATTGATCTTATTCTTTGCGATCTGAAATTGCCGGATATTTCAGGCCTTGAAGTTTTGAAAAAGGCGAAGGAGAAACAGCCTGGTGTGAAAGCGGTGTTAACCACCGGATATTATGACCCCCTGAACAGTCAAAAAGAAGACCACACACGTTTTATTGATAAATTTATTCCGAAACCATGGGACATTATGAATTTGAAACGAGAAATTCAAAGTCTTTTGGGCACGGCTTCTGTAAACCGGTGAATTTTGGGCCACTTATTTTGGAGAAAAAAATGGAGCAGGTTCCCAAAAGTCCATTGCGTGAAAATACCATTCTAATCGTTGATGATGATAAATTCTTTCTGAATTTTATCCATTTGGTATTGAAAAAACAAGGATACCAGGTATTGACAGGGAACAATGGGAAAGAAGGGCTGGCTATTCTGGAAAAGAAAACGCCTGACCTCATTATTTCCGATGTCATGATGCCGGAAATGAATGGGATCGAGTTTTGCAAGGCGGTTAAAGCAAATCCCAAAACTAAGGACGTCTATTTTCTGGTATTGACCTCGAAATCGGAGATCTCGGAGAAAATCAGGCTGTTGGATATTGGGGCGGATGATTTCCTCAGCAAGCCGGTGAACAACGACGAACTCCTGGCCAAGGTTCGGGCCAGCATGAGAATCCGGGACTTGCAGCGCGAATTAAAGGAAAGCAACCAGCGTCTGACCCAGTTGAATACCCAGCTTCAACAAACCACGCAGTACCTGCAAAAAGCCAATCGTGAAATCAAGGAGGCGCAATCCCAGCTGCTTCAACACGAAAAGATGGCCTCAATTGGTCAGTTGGCTGCGGGAGTGGCGCACGAAATCAACAATCCTATCGGATTTATTTATTCCAATCTCTCGGTTTTGCAGGACTACATTGCAGACCTGCTTTCCTTTTTTCAAAGGTACAGGGCATTGAAAAAGGCCGTTCAAACCGGACGAATGGAAACCGTTCTGTCCGCATTCAAGGAGTTGGAGAAGGCGGAAAAAGAAATAGACCTTGATTTTATAATGGATGATTTTGAAAAGATTGTTCGGGAATCTTTGGATGGGGCCGAGCGCGTTAAGGTAATTGTTCAGGATTTGAAGGATTTTTCACACATTGATCAGGCGGAAGTAAAATATTTCAACCTGAATCAGGGGCTGGAAAGCACGCTAAATATTGTCTGGAATGAAATCAAGTACAAGGCAAAGGTTATTAAGGAATATGGGGACATTCCTGAGGTCCGCTGTTATCCCATGCAGCTCAATCAGGTTTTTATGAATTTGCTTGTGAATGCGGCCCAGGCGATTGAAAAGAACGGGCTGATCAAAATAAAGACATTTGCCAAAAAGAATCGGATTTATGTCCAAATTACCGACAATGGCTGTGGGATTCCGAAAAAAAATCTGCATCGGATTTTTGATCCCTTTTTTACGACCAAAGAAGTGGGTAAAGGCACAGGGTTGGGATTGAGCACCGCCTACAATATCATTAAAAAACACAACGGGGAAATCCGTGTCGAGAGCAAGGTAGGCAAGGGTACGCGGTTTACAATTGAATTGCCCATTGAGGCCGTGCCTGAAAAAGAAGAAGCGGAACAAATGTTAAAAAAATAGAACAGAAATGGTATGAACCATGCAAAAAAAATACAATGTTTTGTGTGTAGATGACGAGGAAAATGTCCTTCGGGCGCTTCAAAGAAGTTTTCGGAAGGAAATGTTTAATGTTTTTGTAGCCTCGTCCGGCCGTGAAGGGCTGAAAATACTGAATAATCTGGCCGTCCACTTGATTATTGCGGATTTCCGGATGCCTGAAATGAATGGTGTGGAGTTTTTTACCCAGGCCAGGAAAATACAGCCGGATGCCATTCGTATCCTGCTGAGCGGCTACGCCTCTATCGAAATGGTGACAAAGGCGGTAAACAAAGGCGGGATCTATCGTCTCTTAACCAAGCCCTGGAATGAAATTGAATTGCGGCAGGAAGTAAACCTGGCGCTTCAGCACTGGGAATTGGTGCAGAGAAACCGAAAGTTAAACAAAAAGATTGAAGAACAGCTCCTGGAATTGAAAAGCATGAATCGCCAGTTGGAAGATATCGTGGAAGAGCGTACGCGTGAAATTCTGATTAAGAATCAGGCGCTTGAGTTATCCCATCAAATATTGGACAATCTCCCCACGGCCGTTATGGGCGTGGCCACGGAAAAATATATTGTCTATTTAAATAAAGAAGCTGAAGAAATCCTTCAGACGCAGGAAATCAAGCCTATTGGCAAAAAAGTGGACGATGTTTTCCCGAGAGAGATTTCACAGACAATCGGTGAAAGCATCGACAAAAATCAAAAGTCGGAATTGAGTCGTTACGACTATCTGGGTAAGACGTTTCACATAAAAGCCGGTCCGGTTCAGGATGAATTTGCTACGCGTGGAGCAACGGTTGTGTTTTTCGAGATTTAATGAATATGGAGATTGCTAATGTCCTCACATAAAATTTTATTCGTTGATGATGAAGAAAATATCTTGCACACGCTCATGCGGATCTTCCGAAAGGACGATATTGACGTTCTTACGGCAACCAGCGGGATGAAAGGACTTGAATTGGTTCGGTCCAACGATATCTCCGTTGTGGTTTCTGACCAGAGAATGCCGCACATGACCGGTACGGAATTCCTCTCACGGGTTAAAAAGATTTCCCCCGAATCCATTCGTATGATCTTAACCGGCTATGCCGATATCAAGGCCACCATGGCGGCCATCAATAGTGGAGAGGTGTACCGGTATATCACAAAACCCTGGAAAGAAGATGAGTTTCGCCAAATTATTCACGAAGCCCTGCAAAAATATGACCTGTCTCAGGAAAATAAGCGTCTCAGAAACCTGATCGTTAAACAGAATAACATGCTCAAAAAATTAACGGAGGACCTGGAAGAAGAAGTTCTGAAAAAGAATCAGGAATTGATTTCAAAAAATAAGACACTGGAAAAACTTAATAAAGACCTGGAAGACAGTATTTTTGAAACCATTAAGACCTTTTCCAGCCTGTTGGAAATGCGTGATTTTTATGTGGGAAGTCACTCAAAACGTGTGGCAACGGCATCCAGATTTATCGCACGGCGCCTGGGCCTGTCCGATTCTGAAGTGAATCAGATTGAAATGGCGGCCATATTGCATGACATTGGAAAAATCAGTGTGCCGGATCCGGTTTTGCAAAAAAGTCCCTCTCAAATGTCAAAGAATGAATTCTTGATCTACCGGAATCACCCCATTGTCGGCCAAACGACTTTGATGACGATCAAGAAACTTGAAGGATTGGGACAAATTGTCCGAAGCCATCACGAACTGCTGAACGGGACGGGATTCCCGGATCAGCTGAAGGGAGAAAACATTCCCTTTGGGGCACGAATTATTAGTGTTCCCAACGCTTATGACAATCTGATTTACAGGAGGGGAACCTATCGAAAAAGCCTTGAAGAAGATGCCATCACCTACCTCAAAGGGAACCGGAATGTTTTATTCCAGGGGAAATTTGTGGACTACTTTCTGGAGTATTTGAAATATCAGGATGAAGAAGATAGAAATACCAGCGAAATGAAGGTGGATGTTTCCGATTTGCGTGAGGGAATGGTCTTGACGCGGGATGTGTACACGGCCAAGGGGGTGCTTCTGGCACCAAAAGGCGAGCGGTTGAAACAATCCTACATCAATCGGATTATTCAATACAATCGGATAGATCCGATTATTGAGGGAATTTATGTCCACAATTGATACCGATCGTGAAAAACATTTGCCCGTCACAGGTGCGGCTGCACTAACATACGATCCCGAAAGAGATGAAGCTCCCCGCATAATTGCCCGGGGGAGAGGGGTACTGGCTGAAAAAATTATCGACGAGGCAAGGAAAAACGGAATTCCCCTGATTGAAGACCGAATGTTATTTGAAATCCTGTA
The DNA here is from genome assembly GCA_013151735.1 of Calditrichota bacterium. NCBI lineage: Bacteria > Pseudomonadati > Calditrichota > Calditrichota bacterium. Next base: position 27,462 of record JAADHR010000073.1, read on the forward strand.
CCAATTGGAGATAGGCTCTGAAATACCGGCCACTATTTATGAACCTGTGGCAAAAATATTAACGTTTATTTACACGATGTATCAAAAACAGAATAAAAAGAGCGGAGAGTTTTGATGAAATATGGCGGTGGGGATAAGAAATGCGTCCAATCCATCAAAATTGAGTTTGACGGAAGTCCGGAATTATTGAGAGTTGTGCGGGCCTGCATTTCCGAATTTGGCTTAAATAGGGGATTTAATTCACAGGAAATTTACGACATGAATTTATCGGTTAATGAGGTTTGTGCCAATATTATGGAGCATGTGTACGGCTGGGACGCGGAATCAAAAATTACAATACGCATTAAAGCCGACGCCGAGGGCATCACCATTTGGGTGAGAGACTACGGTGAATCAAAGGACCCGACGCAATTTAAATCCAGGAATTTGAATGAGATGGAGGGAAGCGGACTCGGTATATTCTTGGTCAACGAACTCATGGATGAGGTTCAATACAACAATGAAATAAACGAGGGAAATGAGATTATCATGAAAAAATACCATGGTCGAGGAATGGAGGAAATGAATGAAATATAACATTCAAAGGCAGGGAGATGTTGTTGTGTTAGTTCCTGAGGGAGAATTGGATGTCTCAAATGTACCGGAATTACAAAACGCGTTTGAAAAAATCTTGGGAGAGGGGTACACAAAGGTTGTCATTGATTTAAGCAAGGTGACGTACATGGATAGTTCGGCGCTTGGGGTTTTGGTGAATGGTTTGAAAGAGCTTCGCAAAAAAAACGGCATGCTAAAAATTGCCAATCTCAATGGAAATGTGGAACGCATTTTCCAGTTAACACGGCTTATTAAGTTTTTTGAAACCTATCCAACGACCGAAGAAGCAGCGCTGTCATTGGGTTAGTCGGTTTTGAATGTAATCGGAAGAGGAAAGCAAATGGAACTCGTATTAAAAGATTGGTCGTATGATTGGAATGAGAATACCCTGCTCCAATCGGATGATTGGACAGAGTCGTTTTTTGAAGAAATGGTTCATGGGGTTCGGAATGAGGTGGGATTTCAGTGGATTTCTCTCTATTGGGTTCGGGACAGAGATGGCTCATTGATGGAAGTTGGTATTACCGAACACGGATTTAACATGATTAACGATATCCAGTTTGAAAATGGTAATGGGTTGGCGGGTTGGGTTGCAAAATATCAACGTCCCATTGTCTTGCGTCACGTACATCGCGGCCAGCGCTTTCGAAGCAATCCCATTAAATCGTTTATGTGCGTTCCCATCATTTGGGAAGGAAAAACGAAGGGTGTGGTAAATCTGGGACACATCAGACCCAACCACTATTCAGACAGAAGTCTTAAAAAACTGCTTGCCTATTTTGAACTATTTTTTACGAAGAGGATTTTGGAGTAATGCTGGGCAATAGGAAAATTCTGCTTATTGATGATAATCCTGAAATCCACATGATGATGCGCATTATTTTGCGCCAGAATGGATATCAGCTTTTTTCGGCCTATAATGGCGAAGAGGGATTGACGAAAATCACAGAGGTGAATCCTGATGTTATTATTCTGGATTATATGATGCCCAAAATAAGCGGGGAACAGGTATTTGAAACCTTCATTACCGATGAAAAATATGCAAACTATCAGCACATTCCTGTTCTCATGCTGACGGCCCGGACAGAGAATCGCCTGCGCCGTCAGGAATTTTTGGAAAAGGGGCTTTACGGTTACCTGACCAAACCCTTTGGCATGCGGGAACTGGTTGAAATTATTGATTCTACTTTGCAAAAGGCCAGGGATTTCAGGCAGCAGCGGAATCTGTTCAAGGTCACCAAAGAGGCAAAAGATTTTCTTGAAGATTTGGTGGAATCCATTCCGGATGCTATTTTTATTGTCAACCAGGAGTTCAAAATCACCTATTTTAAACGGTGTTTCTCCGGCATTTTGGGCCTTTCTGAGAAGGATGTTTTGGGAAAGGACTTCAGACAACTTGTCCACAACGATTCTCTTCGGTCAGTGAGTGACCTGTTGGAAGGAAAGAAAGAAAAGAATCAGATGGTTGAAGTGGTGCTGAAAACGGCAACCGGAGAGGGTGTACCGTTCTACATTACAATTACCCAAATGAAAAATGAAAACCAAAAGAAAATTGGAAGCCTGATTGTGGCTACCGATATTTCGGATTTAAAAAAATTGCAGGAGAAAATTATTCAGCAAGAAAAAGCGGCCATGTTTATGGAAACAGCGGTTGCAGTCAATCACGAAATAAACAATCCTCTGGCGCCCATTCTCGGAAATGCGCAGCTCCTTCTCAAAGACAAAGACAAACTGGATGCAGTTTCTGTTAAGCGGCTTAAAGCCATTGAACGAAATGCCCACCGCATTTTTGAAATTACCCAAAAACTGCGGAAAATCAAGGATCCTGTCAGCACAGAATATTTGGGAGAAACCAAAATGCTCGATCTCAAGGAATCTCTGAAATAGGAAAAAAGCGCCCCATAATGGGCCCCAAACGGAAAATCTTGCCTACGAATTTCCTTTCTGGATAATTTCATAAATCACAACTTCAATATTAACAAGAAATAATAATTCCATCCTCATAATAATATTTTGGCACGCCTGTTGCTCTAATCCGATACGGACGGTGACAATCACCTCAATAGAATAAGGATAACGTTTTATGATCAGAGGACTTTACATTTCAGCAGCCGGTATGCTGCCACAAGACATGGAGCAGGAGGTTGCCGCAAATAATTTGGCCAATATCAATACAACCGGTTATAAAAAGGATGCGGTTCACTTTAAGCGTCTTTTGGATGAACGGCTTTCCCTCGATTCACTTCACGGCGGGGAAAGCGATGTGTCCAATTCCGAAGAAACCCTGATTAATTTTTCCCAGGGTGAGCTTCAGCCCACCGATGTCAAAACAGACCTGGCCATTGATGGCGACGGCTTTTTTTCCATTGAAACACCTGACGGCGTGCGTTTTACCCGTGATGGAAACTTTACATTGAATGAAGAAAATCAATTGGTAACGAAAAGCGGAAACCCCGTCCTGGGGGAATCCGGCCCCATTCAGCTCTTTGATGGAGATTTTGAAGTCAAACAAAACGGGGATATTTTTCAGAACGGGAATTTGGTTGATCGATTGAGCATCGTAACGTTTCCCAGGCCGCTGCCGCTTAAAAAGGCGGGAGAAGGTCTGTTTGAACTGACCGTGCCCAGTATTCATCCACAGGAATCGGAGCACTTTACCGTACAGCAGGGGTTTTTGGAAGGATCCAATGTAAATGCCATCTCGGAGATGGTGAAGATGATTACGATCGACAAAAGTTTCCAGGCCGGACAGAAGGCCATTCAGGCCCAGAACGAAACGCTTGGAAAGCTCATTAACCAGACGGCTCGATATTAATTTGTGCGTTATAATTCATTTTCCACTTTCAAAAAAAGCGGAAAATGAAGGTACCCCATAAAATGTTAAAATCGTTACACAAAATCCGTCAACGGCGGAATAGGAGGTTTCTCACATGATTCGTTCACTTCGAACAGCGGCTACGGGAATGTATGCCCAGGAAATGGTTGTTGATGTGATTTCGAACAACCTGGCCAATTTGAATACAACAGGTTTCAAGAAAAGCAAGGTTGAATTTCAGGACTTGCTGTATCAAACCATTCAAAATCCGGGCGCCTCAACCAATGGGAGCGCGGCTCCCACATCGGAAATACAAATCGGGCACGGAACAAAACCCGTGTCTGTACTCAAAATATTCTCTCAGGGCGATGTGAGTCCCACGGATAATCCCCTGGATTTGGCCATTGACGGCGAGGGTTTTTTCAAGGTTCAGATGCCCGACGGACGCATCACGTACACACGGGATGGCACATTCAAGATATCGGCCGACGGACGGCTGGTGACGTCCGATGGATACGTACTCGATCCCGAAATATCCCTTCCTGAAAATACAACCGGCGTCAACATCAGTTCCGAGGGGGTGATTAGTGCTCAGGTTGTTGGTGAAACGGAGCCCGAAGTGCTGGGTCAAATTGAATTGGCCAAATTTGTAAATCCTGCCGGTCTGAAAAATATTGGGCGTAACCTGTTTGAAGAAACCGGCGCCTCCGGCGCGCCCCAATACGGCACTCCCGATTCAGATGGCTTTGGACGCGTTCTTCAGGGATATATTGAAACCTCCAACGTCGACGTCGTTCAGGAAATGGTCAATATGATCGTTGCGCAGCGGGCCTACGAAATCAATTCAAAAGCCATTAAAACATCAGAAGAAATGCTGACCATGGCGAACAATTTAAAACGATAATTGAAAAAGGGTGACGGAATGAAAAGGAGAACCATTTTTGCGGCGGCATTAATCGGATTGATTTTATTGGGTACGACCCATATCCGGGCACAGGAAAACGGGGATTACGCCGATGTTATCTTGTCAAAAAGTGGTAATTTGGTAACCCTCAGTCCCAAAATTATTCACGATCGAATTGAGATGTACATCCTGGAAAATTACAAGGAGAATCATGACGATATTGTCATTGAATGCCAGAACTTTCCCACGGACATCATGGTTCGCAGCAACGACTGGGATGTGAAGATCGATCCAAAATACGGGGCGATTAAAAACGGAAGCAATCTTCTGGATGTGACGGTCTATTCCCTGGGCGGCGTGTACAAAGAATTCAGCACAATTGCCCGTGTGAAAACCTTTGATCAGGTTGTTGTGGCCAAACGCATGCTGGACCGGCATCAGAAGATTACCGAAGACGATATTCAGATTCAGCGTGTAGAAACCACCCAATTTAGACGGCACTTTTTTCGAAGAGATGAGGCCATTGTGGGGCATCGGACGCGTCAGATTATCCAGAAGGGAAAGGTGATTTTTGCCAATATGGTGGAATTACCCCCGGTGGTCAAGCGGGGTGATGTCGTGAAGATCAAGATTATTCTGAAGAACGTTGAGGTTACGGCGCTTGGACAGGCGTTAGAAGATGGCCGTTTAGGACAGACCATTCACGTGAAAAATATCTCGTCCGGAAAACGCCTTCAGGCCAAGGTTATTAATGAAAAAACAGTGAAGGTCTTGCTTTGAAAAGGAGAACACGTTTCATGAACAGAATGACGGTGATCCTCGCTTTTTTCAGTCTGTTTGGTCTGGGATTTTCACAAGCGTACAGTCAACCGCAATCCCTTTTTGCCGATTACAAGGCCCACAGTGTGGGCGACATTGTAACGATCTACATTGTTGAGTTTTCCACAGCCAGCAATACCGCTTCTTCCAAAACAGACAATTCCAATAAATCGGGTCTGACTTCCGGCGGAGGAACGGGGGCTCTCAAATTCCTGCCCCTTTTTGGCGCCGATCTGTCCTATGGAAACACATTTAGCGGAAAAGGGGAAACCAGCCAAAGGGGACAGCTTAAGGCCAAAATGAGTGCAAAAATTGTCAGCCAGTCACCGAACGGCTCCCTTAAAATCGAAGGGAAGAAAGTCGTTGAAATCAATGGCGATAAACAGATTACGGTTTTGACCGGGTGGATCCGTCCGGAAGATATTTCGACGGATAATGTGGTATATTCCTACAATATTGCGGATGCACAAATTTCCTACCAGGGGAAGGGCGTGGTGAACGCCGCTCAAAAACCCGGGTGGATAACCAAACTAATCAATTGGGTGTTTTAATGATGCAGCGTCTTTTGGCACTTGTTCTGATTCTTTTATCCCTGCCGTCGCTTGCGGCGGTGCGCCTGAAGGATATGGCCCAGATTGAAAATATCTCCAAAAAGCAGGTTATTGGATACGGGCTGGTGGTGGGACTGGATGGAAGCGGCGATTCCAGGCGCTCGTTAATGGCCAATCAATCACTTAAGAACATGGTGAAACACTTTGGGTTAACGCTTCCGAATACGGTCCCCATGCGGGTCAAAAATGTGGCGGCCGTGATGGTTACGGCCGAAATATCTCCGTTTCTGAAAAAGGGAAACTCCTTCGATGTGCAGGTGTCGTCGATGGGGGACGCCAAAAGCCTGGAAGGGGGCATTCTTTTATTAACCCCCCTTATCGGGAACGACCAGCAGGTCTACGGGCATGCACAGGGAGCGATTTCAATTGGCGGGTTCAATATCGAGACCAATGGAGGGGAAAAAATCCGGCAAAATTATGCTCTGGTGGGGCGGATTCCGGGAGGCGGAATTCTTCAAAAGGATCTGGGTACCCAATTTTCACCCGATTCGGTGCTTTACCTGTCTTTACGGGAGCCCGATTTCACAACCGCTTTTCGCGCCGCTCAGGCAATCAATCAGGCTTTCAGAAGTCAAATTGCTCAGGCAACTGATGCGGGTCACATTAAAATCAGAATTCCCCCGCAAATGAAGACAGAGGGGGGGCGTGTTCAATTCATGGCCAGATTGGAAGAAGTGGAAGTGACGCCGGATGAATTTGCGCGGGTAGTCGTCAACGAACGGACGGGGACAATTGTGGTAGGGGCCAATGTAACCATCTCGCAGGTGGCGATTTCTCACGGGAATCTGAGTGTGGAGGTGTCTGCCCAGCCGGTTATTTCACAGCCAGCCCCCTTTTCGAGGGGACAAACCGTTGTGGTTCCGCAAACCCAGACGCAGGTTAATGTGCAGGATTCCAAATTAACGGTCGTAAACCAAACGGCCAGTATTCAGGATCTGGCCAAGGCGCTGAATGCCCTGGGGGTGACTCCCCGCGATATGATTGCCATCTTTCAGGCACTGAAAGAAGCGGGCGCTCTTAAGGCCGAACTGGTCATTATGTGAAGTGCAGGTTTATCTTGTTAAACAATGGATTCAATGCATGAAAACGATCGATCCAATTAAATTACACAGCCTGTCACAATCGATTAAAACCGACCCGCAAAAGAAACAGGCCGAGCTGAAAAAAGCTGCCAAGGAATTTGAATCCTTGTTCTTGAATTACATGCTTAAAACCATGAGAGAGACCGTGCCAAAGGGAGGCTTATTCAAAGAGGGAGTTGCCAACGATATCTACACCTCGATGTTTGATTCTTACCTTTCCGAAAAGGCTTCCGCTCACCAGAGCATGGGATTGGCAAACATGATTTACAAACAATTATCCGGGAGGCTGCACATGAATCCGGAAGAAATCAAAACGGACAAGACCATGAAATCCATCCAAACAAAAGGACACCAGGTACGGGACTTCAAAAAGCTGTCGGTACCGGAACGTTTTCGGAAGCTGGATCCCATCATTCAAAAAGCGGGCAAAACATTTGGCGTGGACCCCGATCTCATTCGTTCCGTCATTTACCACGAGTCGGGCCTAAACCCGGAAGCCGTTTCTCCAAGCGGGGCAAAGGGGCTTATGCAATTAATGGACACCACCGCCAGTGAGATGGGTGTGAAAAATATCTGGGACCCGGTCGAAAATATTTTTGGAGGGACGCGCTATCTGAAGTCACTGCTTAACCGTTTCGGAGGCGACGAGGTTCTGGCGCTGGCGTCCTACAATGCCGGCCCGGGTAACGTGGAAAAATATCGCGGCGTTCCGCCATTTGCCGAAACCAAACAATACGTAAAACGCGTGATGCAAGGCTATTTGGCATTTAAACTGAACCGTTAATGAATTTAACAGGTGCCTTATGAAAACGAAAACAACGCCGATCCGTTCCGGCGACCGGGACACACTTTTTTACCGGGAATTGCTGCACATTCTGCGGAAAGAAAATGCTCTCCTGAAAGAATTGTTAAACAACTACGAGATTCAAAGAGAAGCCCTAATTAAGAATGATCTGCAGGTATTTATAAAAAATCTTGAAGAACAACAGATTTTGGTCTGGGAAGCCGACTCGACCGAGAAAAAACGTAAGGACCTGTTAATCCGACATTTCCCGGAACGCGAGGCAGATGAGATGGTTTTAACCGAACTGCTTCATGACGCGCCTGGAGAGTTGCAGGAAGACCTGCAGCAACAACGAGAATCTATTCGCCTGCTCATTTCAAAAGTGAATCTTTACCGGGAAACCAATCGGCGCCTCATTCAAAAATCCCTCGAAATGCTCAATTACCGCATTCGGTTACTCACCCAGTGGAGTGAAAGATTTTATACGCAGGATGGAAATCACGAGAATTCACTGCCAAAATTAGTCAATAAAAAGGCCTGATTATGGGAATATTTGGAGTTTTATCTCTTGGAAAACAAGGCATCTTTGCCAGTCAATTCGGGCTCAACACAACCAGCAACAATATTACAAATGCAAACACACCCGGGTATGCGCGGGAACGAGCCAGTTTTGTGCCGTCCTATCCCCAATACACCGCCTTTGGTCCTCTCGGAAATGGTGTGGACGTGGCCACGGTACAGCGCCTCCGTGACCGTGCACTGGATTTTCAATATTGGAACCAACATTCCTTTCTGGGAAATGCGGAATCCAAAGAGAAATATCTCGACCAGATTCAATATATTTTTAATGATTTAAATGGGAATGGTTTTTCAAATGCCCTGGATGACTTCTGGAACAGCTGGATGGATTTGTCCAATCACCCGGCAGACATGGCCTCTCGTTCGTTGGTTATTGAAAAGTCGAAGGCACTGGTCAGCAAATTTCACGAAAAGGCCAGCCGATTACAATCGCTGTCGGCGTCAATGGTAAACGACATCCAGCTCACGGTTAATCGGATCAATACCCTGTCGAAGCAGATTGCCGATATAAACAACAAGATTGTACAAACAGCAGGGGCAAAATTTGATAATATTACGCTTATGGACAAGCGGGATCAATTAATTGACGAGCTTTCAAGCCTGATTAACGTAAGCGCTACAGACGGGAAAAACGGTGTAACCAACGTCAATGTGGGTTCCGTTTCTCTTGTAGACGGGGTCACAGCCAACCTGTTGGAGTTAGACCAATCAAAAGCGCAGGCCGCTCTGAAATTTAAGAACGGAAGTGATATTGAAGACGTGGGCGGAAAAATCGGGGGATTATTGGAGATTAATAATCACGTCATTTCAAAATTAAAAACTCAGCTTAATGATTTTGCTAAGAATTTTGTGTCGTCTGTAAATACACTTCACAAGAAATACTACGGATTGGACGGATACAATGGACGGAACTTTTTTGATCCTGCGGGAATCTCTGCAGATACCATTGCGCTGAACAAAGAACTTATAAAAGACCCTAAACAAATCGCGGTTTCGTCCGATGGTTCAATAGGGGATAATTCGGGGGCTCTGGCCCTGGCCCATCTAAAGGATCAGGCGGTTATGAATTCCGGCGAATCAACGTTTTCGGAGTTTTACGGTCAGTTAATCAGCGAGGTGGGTGAAATGGCTGATCAAAACGCCCTTTCTATTTCGGAGAATCGGGCGATTGTTCAGTCTCTTGACAATCAGCGCCAGTCGGTAATGGGTGTTTCAATAGAGGAAGAAATGGTGAACATGATTAAATACCAGCATTCACTTCAAGCCGCAAGCAAGGTCATTTCCACAACCGACGAAATGATTCAATCGATTTTGAATATGGTGAGGTAGCCCGATGCGCGTGACCAATCAGATGATGTCCAGTAATTTTATCATGAATGTGAACAGCCATCTGGAAAAACTGAATCGGCTGCAGGAGGAAATTTCATCCGGGAAACGGGTGAATAAACCATCGGATGATCCCTCGAGCGCGTCCAGGATAATGGAACTCGAACACCGGCTGAAAATGAACGGCCAATATCAAAAGAACATTCAGAACGGAATCACCCGCCTGAATGATACGGAGAGCAATCTGAATACGCTTCAAAATATCATAACGCGGGCGAGGAATTTGGCTATTCAGGGATCAAATTCCACACTTTCAAGGGATGATATGGACGGGCTGGCTATTGAAGTAAATCACATTCTGGAGGAGACGGTTTCTTTATCAAACAAGAAATCGTTTGATGACTATCTATTTGCCGGTACCTACGGGAAGGAACCGTTTAAAGTCACAAGAGATGGGGACGGAGAAATTGTGGGGGTTCAGCCGGCCGGGGACGTCTCCGGAAAGGTCAACAGGCAGGTCAATGCCAGCGAAACGATTCAAATTAACATTGAGAATAAGGGCCTCTTTACGGGTGATCAGACCGTGTTTGAGGACCTGATCGATCTTCGGGACGCCCTGCGTGAGGGTGACAAGGACAAAGTTTCAGATGTATTGGGACAGCTGAATACCCGATTGGATACGATTACCGAAAGAATGAGTGAAGTGGGTGTCAAAATAAATGCTCTGGATGACCGGAATAATTTAATTGAGACGGAAAATCTTTCTCTCAGCCAATTTTTGGGAGACCTTCAGGATACCGATATTGCGCAAGCGATCGTCAATTACCAACAGGAACAATTGGCCTATCAAGCGGCTCTTCAGGCGGGCGGACAAATGTTGCAGCAGGCGGCCTTAAACTTTTTTAAATAGGAGAGTACGGACGTGTTAGGTGTGAAAAGAAAAACCAACCATTATTTTTTGGACACGGCCCGATGGGGCGTTCTCGAAATTAACCCGGACGAAGTGATCCGGTTTCCAAGAGGAATCCCGGGTTTTGAGTCGTGCAAACAATTTGCAATTTTCGATATGGATGATATCAAGCCCTTTCAGTGGCTTATTTGTCTGGACAATCCGGATATTGGATTCGTCATTATAAATCCCCTGCTGTTTTGTCCGGATTACAAACCGAAGCCGTACGATAGTGATCTGACGGACATCGCATTTACGAAATCGGATCAACTGGTCTTCTACACGATTGTTACGATTGAAGATGATCCCAAAATGTCGACAGCAAATCTGCAGGGACCGCTTGTAATTAATCTGACCAAGAAAATCGGCAAGCAAATTGTCGTCGTTGATGAAAGATATTCCGTAAAATACAGAATTCTTTCAGACTAATTTGAAATTGGAAAATCAAGGAAGATGCCATGCTCGTGTTGACAAGGAAGTCAGGCGAAAGTTTAATGATTGGTGAAACCATCGTCATTACGGTTATTGAGGTCCGCGGGGGACAGGTAAAAATTGGAGTGGAGGCCCCCAGGGAAATTGCAGTTTACCGGAAAGAATTATTGGAAAAGATTCGCAAGGAGAATGTGGAAGCCGGAAAAATTCAGAAAAAGGACAAAAAAATCACCTCTCTTGCAGAGATTATTTTGAAAAATAAAATAGGCAAATAGGCCTATTTTTTTTGATTGGAATAAACACATTAGACAAAGATGTGGAAAGAGGAAAGGTAAAAAGTTAATGTCCGAAACCATCGAACACTTTCAACGGAATGCAGATTACGATATTTATTTCCCCAAAAATTTTGATAAACAACCGTTCAATTATTCCGACGGCCAGGATGCAGAGAACTATGTTTATTCGGTCATAAAAAATGCAAGGGACAGGCGGTCCTTTTCCATCGAATTGGCCTCAAAGATTCGGGATTGGCCAAGCCTGTATCATCTCAGTCCCCTGCGTGCTAATTTGTTTCGAGCCCTCTATTTTGATCAGCCGCGTGATATGAAAGTTCTGGAGCTTGGCGCAGGTTGCGGAGCGATTACCCGATATTTGGGAGAGCATTTTGGAGAGGTTCATGCCATTGAAGGGAGCACCAAGCGTGCAATCATTGCCCGGGAAAGATGTTCCGGGCTGGATAATGTGCGAATTTTTAATGCCAATTTTTTACAGGTCGACGTCACATCCCGTTACGATCTGACAACGCTCATCGGGGTGCTGGAATACAGTCCCATTTACCATCCCAACGCATCCTATTCAAGAGAGGAAAAGGTAATTGACGTTCTCAAAAGGGCATTTCATACGTTGGCTGAAAACGGCCAATTGGTTGTGGCCATCGAAAATAAGCTGGGTCTTAAGTACTGGGCCGGCTCGCATGAGGATCACACAAACGCCTTGTTTGAAGGAATCATGGGGTATCCGCACAAAAACAGGCCTATTACCTTCAGCCGAAAGGAATTGGAAAATATGCTCCATTCGGCCGGTTTTAGAGACGTTCAAATCCTGTCCGTGTTTCCCGATTACAAGCTCCCGACCACATTTTTAAATGTTACTTCGGATGAGGGTGAGGATCTGAATCTTTATCATTGGATAGAAACCCCTTTTCCTGATCGTGCCGGGCAGTCCGGAAATCTCTTCAGCGAGGCGCTGGCTTTAAGGGAATTGGATCGTGCCGGGCTTCTTGCTGAATTTGCCAATTCCTTTCTGATTATTGCCAGTAAAAATCCACCCAAAGAGAAACCGTCCTGGCTTGCAAAACGCATCAGTTCCAACAGGCACCCGGCTTTTGCCGCAGAAACCACGTTGAATCGAGATTCGCTTAAAAAAATTCAAAAGAAAAAACTATTTCCCGACACAGCTCTGCCAAATGAGTTTATTAAACAGACGATATCGAATGAACGGTACATAAAGGGTGAATTGTGGGTTTATGAGTTGTATGAGGCGCTTGCTCGAAAAACCTTTGAACAGGATTTAATCAAGAACCTAAAGAAACTCAATGCCCTGGCTCTGGCCCGGTTTTCAAAACAGAAAGAGGATAGTGAGGGTTTTCAGCTACTTGATGGCAAAGCATTTGATTTTGCATTTTGGAATATTATTCACAAAAATGACGATTATATGTTTTTCGATCGTGAATGGGATTATTTAAAACCCTTTTCAATAGATTACCTGCTCTTCAGAAATCTCACCCATTTTATTATCCGACAAAATGGGAATTTGCCTTTCCTGGGTAATATTGACTATTTTACACTCAAAATGATTCAGACAATTTATCCTCATTTTCATTCGGATCGACTGATGAAATTAAAGCGGCAGGAAGACGACGTCACACAGATTATTTCTTTTGGTGAAATCAATAGACCGGAAATTGATTTGTCTTCCAGGCGGCAGGCGGCTCGGGCGCGGGCATCTATCATCATTCCCGTTCTTAATCAAGTTAAGTACACCCGGCAATGCCTGGATGCCCTTTTTGACGTTACCCCCGAAGAGTCTTTTGAAGTCATTGTAGTGGATAACGGGTCTACCGACGGCACACAGGCGTATCTTGAATCGATAAGGGAAAAGATAAAAGTTATTCGCAACGAAGAAAATCTGGGGTTTGCAAAGGCGTGTAATCAGGGAGCAAGGGCGGCTTCCGGAGATGTGCTTGTATTTTTAAACAATGACACCGTTCCGCAAAAAGGCTGGTTGGAATCGTTGGTTGAAACGTTGAATCGAGAAAACGTCGGTATTGTCGGAAGCAAACTGATTTTTCCCGACGGCAGCACCCAACACGCGGGTGTGGTTTTTACGACCAATCAGCTTCCCTACCATATTTATGAAGGATTGCCGGAAAATCTTGATTTTATTAATCAAGAGGAAACCTATTCTGCTGTAACAGGGGCCTGTCTGGCGCTGTCAAAGGAATTGTTTTTTCAGGTAGGTCTGTTTGATGAATCTTATCTAAACGGGTTGGAAGACATTGATCTGTGTTTGAAGGTAAAAAAACTGGGAAAGAAAATAATCTACCAGCCTAAAAGCCAGTTGATCCATTTTACCTCGAAAACGGAAGGCAGACAAGATTATATGGAAAAGAATAAAGAAATATTTTTAAAAAAATGGATCTCGTTCATTAAAAGAGATGACTTCCATTATTATTTGAAAAACAACTATGTTCCGTACTTTCACAAGGAAAGCCATAAAATTAGTTGGATCTATTCCAGTCATCCACTCTTTTCCATTGTAATCGTTACCTATCATTCCGAGCGAACTTTGGGTACGACTCTAAAAAGCATTTACGAAAACACAACCATTCCTTATGAAATAATCATTGTGGATAATGCCTCGAAAAAGGATGTGCAGGATGTCATTGAGGAATTGGACATCCAACTTCCCGTATCGGTTATTCGGAATTCGGAAAATCTGGGGTTTTCCAAAGCCTGTAATCAGGGCATTCGGCAGGCAAAGGGGGATTACATTGTTCTTCTTAATCCCGATACGGCCGTTACGTCCGATTGGCTCAGTCGGATGCTTCGTCATTTCTCACCGGATACGGGGGCGGTTGGTCCCATTTCAAATTATGCGGCCGGTTTGCAAAATTATATTCATTATGTGGATCCCAAATGGCAGGGGGATTTTCCCCTGGAAAAACTGGCCGAGCTCATCGCCCGTCAAAACGTTAGAAAATCCGTCGAAACCAAACTCCTCATTGGTTTTTGTATGATGATTCGCCGGGAGGCTATTGAAAAAGTGGGACTGCTGGACGAAGAGCTGTTTCTGGGGAATGACGACCTGGATTATTCCCTGCGCTTGCGAGAAGCCGGATACACGTTGAAAATAGCCACCGACACATTTGTGTACCACGAAGGGCAGCACAGCTTTAAAACACTGGAATCGGCGGAAAAAGAGCGGCTCATGCAGGAATCACTGGATAGGTTTTATGCGAAACTGGAGCGCACGTACGGCGAGGGAAAGGTGCCCAGTTCCACCGAACTTTGGGGCATAGACATTCTGGGCGTGCCGACAAAATTCAAGCAAATGCCTCCCATGCCGCCGCTCTTAACCGCTCAAAAGCCCACGGCATGGCTGAAGAATAAACGCGTGGCGCTTATTTACGACAATCAGATTCGGCCGGATACAACCGGCGAATACGGGAAACGGGCACTGGCATCCCTTTGCCGGGTAACACATTTTCTCCCGGAAGAGATGGACAAAATCAAACCGGGAGACTTTGATCTGTACCTGTTTGTGGATGACGGATTGCGGTATCCCATCCCCTTCCAGTTGCGGCCGAATGCCTGGTGGGTGATTGACACACATTTGCAATACGACTATGACCGGGAAAAGGCAAAACTATTCGATTACGTTTTCGCAGCTCAAAAAGACGGGGCACAGAGGCTGTTGCAGGATGGCATTCGGAATGTGTTCTGGCTGCCCCTGGCGGCCGATCCCCAGATTCACAAAAAACTTCCGGCGAGGAAAGAATACACCGTTTCCTTTGTCGGGCATTTTGCCGAGGGACCGCGAAATCACCTGCTAAAGGTTATTCAGGCCAATTTTAACTCGGTGTTTATCGGGCAAAAGTTCTTCAAGGAAATGGCGCAAATTTACTCAAAATCCAAAATAGTTTTTAACCGCAGCCTGAAAAACGACATCAACATGCGCGTGTTTGAAGCCATGGCCACCGGCAGTTTGTTGGTGACCAACGACTTGTCTGACAACGGGCTAACCGAGCTGGCCACCCCGGATGAACACCTCGTAACCTACACCGATGAAAAAGAATTGCTTGAAAAGCTCCACTACTATTTGGAGCATCCCGCCGAGCGGGAGAAAATTGCACGAAACGGACGCAATTGGGCGCTGCGGAAACACACCTACCGGCACCGAATGGCCGCTCTCCTGGAAACCGTGTTTACTCAGGAAAAACAGAGACAGCCTGAAGAAGTCAAAAGTCTCACATCAATCGTTCTGCTCACGTACAACGGATTGGAGTACACCCAAAAGTGCATTGAAAGTATCCGGAAACACACCCATGTGCCTTACGAATTAATCGTAGTGGATAACGGCTCCACGGATGGAATGGTGAACTATTTGAAATCTCAGAAAGATGTTCACCTCATTCAAAATAAGAAGAATAGGGGATTTGCGGCCGGGAATAATCAGGGCATCCGGGCGAGCAAGGGGGATTTCATCGTCCTCTTAAATAACGACACGGTTGTTACGGATGGATGGCTCAGGCGGCTCCTGCGGGGGTTTCACCTGTCGCCGAAGGTCGGAATGGTGGGTCCCAAATCCAATTACGTTCAGAATCCGCTTCAGGTGGTGAATGACGTTGGGTATGAGAATTTGGAGGAAATGCAGGTTTTTGCCCAAAAATTTGCCCGCAAGAACAAAAACGCCTACTGGACCACCACCAAATTGGTGGGATTTTGTTTGGCTCTGAAACGAGAGGTAGTGGATCGCGTGGGGCTTCTGGATGAGTCCTTTGGACTGGGCAATTTTGAGGATGACGATTACTGCGTCCGGGCCCGAAAAGCCGGCTATTATCTGATTATTGCCGGGGACGTGTTCATTCATCATTACGGCAATCGCGCATTTCAGGAAAATAAAATTTCGTACGAAAAAATGATGCGGGAAAATCTTCGCAGATTCCAGGAAAAGTGGAAACATGATGTGGAATTTCGGGGCGAACGCTACTACCTCAAGGAAGATATTCACGGATTTGCTCTTTCGGAGATCGCCGCCGGGGAACGGGCATTTGCCCGTGGTGAAATTGAATCCGCCCGAAAACACTTTTTAAAGGCTCTCGAATGGGAACCCGAGAATGCCCAGGCCTTAAATGATCTGGGGGTGGTCACCTGGAAATTGAACCGGCCGGACGAAGCACTGGATTGTTTTGTACGGGCCGTTTCTGCTTCGCCGGAAAATTCCGACGCAAAAGAGAATCTCCTTCAGCTTGTGCAGAATACGGAGATTTCCGGTAAATTGAAACAGACACTGAATCGGCTCATTCAGTCCTTGAAGGACGTTCCGTTTCTGTATAAATTGGGGACGCTTCTATTGGAAAAAAACCGGGTTTCTGAAAGCGAAGCCTGTTTTGGCCGGATTCCTGAGCTGGATCAATCTGCCATTCTGGGGGAAATTGGTTTTGCTTTGATTGATTGGGAACAGGGGCGTCTGGAGGAGGCCATGCAGAAAATGGACAACGCCAGCCGCAGGGATCCCCAGAATCGGGATCTGATTCTGCAGTATGCCTTGATGGCCTTTCAAATCGGGCAGGGGGAAGAGGCCGTTCAATTATTGAAGGAATACCTGCGCGCCCATTCGGATCCGGAAATTCAGCAAACCCTGCAGTTTTTGGAGGAAAACACCGGGGGTGAAAAAGTGCGGCAGCCGGAAGTCGAAGAGGTATTCTGATGGCTAAGGGACAGAAAAAAGGCAAAAAGAAACGACGCACGGGGCGACAGAAAAAGACCGCCGAAAGTCAGTCGAACCTGCGCCCGGGAATCAGTATTTGCATGATTGTGAAGGATGAAGAAAAGCACCTGCCGAAATGCCTGGAAAGCGTGAAGGGCCTGGGTGCAGAACTCGTCATTGTGGACACGGGTTCCACGGACCGCACCATTGAAATTGCCCGAGGCTACGGGGCCCGTGTTTTTCATTTTCCCTGGAACAACAATTTTTCCGATGCCCGGAACGAATCTCTGAAACATGCCACAAAGGACTGGATTATTTGGTTGGATGCCGACGACCGGCTGCCCAAAAGCGAGCACGAAAAAATCCGCAGGCTGGCTCGTCAAAAGCCGGACAGGGGATTCCATTTTATCCTGCGCAATCAGGGATTAGACGATTCCAGGTGTTTCCAGCTTCGCATGTTTCCCAATCACCCGGATATTCGATTTGAAGGAGCGGTTCACGAACAGGCGGCCAGTGCGCTGAAGCGGCTGCATCTGCCTATTGAAAATACCGACGTTACCCTGATCCACACCGGCTATGCAACCGAGGAAATTGTCCGCGCGAAAAAGAAGAAATATGTGAACATGATGGAGGCCTGGCTGGCTGATCATCCGGACGACTGCCTCATCCAATACCAATTTGCATTGACCAATCACACAATGGATAATCACAAAAGAGCCGTACAGGAATTTGAAAAATTTCTGTCGCATTCCGGCTGTTTAAATCAGGATAAAAATGTAACCTTTTACGCGCTGATTTTAACGGGACGCTCCTATCTGAATCTGGGAAATACAGACAAGGCCCTGCACTATTTGCTGGAGGCAGAAAAGCTGAACGCCCAATCCGATTTCCTGAAAATGTCTCTGGCGGAGGTGTACACCAATCGCTCCGACCCCAAAAAGGCCATTCAGTATCTTGAAAGTGTGGGTGATTTGACGACGCCCCAAATTACATTTATGCCGCTGGATTTCAGTGTTCTTCACTTTGGGCAGATGGCCCTTTTGGCCTCAAATTGGATGAAGCTGGGGGAGCTGGAAAAGGCCCGCTACTATCTTGAGGAAGCAGAGAAGCTGAAACCCGAACGCGCTGAAATTGATTACTACTGGGGAGAGTGGTACGAAAGAAGCGGATATTCGGAAAAGGCGCTTTCATTTTATAAGCAGGCCACCCAAAAATCTCCTGAAACATTTTTGTACCATTTTAAAAAGGGCACACTGCATTTGGCCATGGGAGATGCCCTGCACGCCAGCCAGGAATACGAAATGTGTCAAAACCTTCTTCCGGGCAAGAAAGAGGTGCTGGTAAATCTTGGCGTTCTGGAGCGAAATTATGGCCGTTTAGAGAAATCGGAGGCCTTTTTGAAAAAGGCTCTCGAAAAATACAGCCATGATGCCGATGTGTCGTACCACTACGCTCAAACCCTTTTTGATGCCGGAAACTATGAAGGAAGCCTGGCCATTTTGCGAGAGGGCGAACCCTTTCGCCGAACGGAAAAAATGGTTTTGCTCTTGCTTTTGAATCTTTTTCATTTGCAAAAGATGAATGAATTCGGGCAGGAATTAGAAAAATTTCGTACCGCGTTTGTGCCGGGCATCCCCGGGGACCAACCGGGTTTATCTGAGGGATTTTTTGATCTGGCCTATTCCTATCAACAAGCCGTCCGGCCTGTTGAAGCTGAGTTGGCTTATTCCCTATTTATTCAGATAAAGTCAGAACCCAAACAGGCTGAGTTTCAAAAATGGGTCGAATTTCAAATGAAGGCCTTTCATTTAAATGCCGCGATTTCAAATCTTGAAACCCTCATTCTGAACACAAAGGGCTCCGCATCACTCATGCGGTATTTCCACTATCTGAGCCAATGTTATGCGTCACTCGGTATACGGGAAGCGGTTGAGATGTGTCGACAGAAAATATCCGTTTTATCGGAAGAATCGGACCATGCGCACGTGACTGTTCACGACAACCGCCTTGACGTACAGACGGTTTAACATGGCGGCAATTAAAAAATGAGCCCGTTTTATCACGCATAATCCTCCTCCTGTCACCTCCTTTAAATCTTACAAAATTTTAAAATATTCCACTAAAGAAATGAACAATGATGACGATAATTTAAATGAAGTAAAAAGACTTCAGCTTACCGGTAGCTGGAAGGGAATTGCCAACCCGTAATTGGCACTTAGCACGGATGCTAAATTAACACACTTAACACGGAGGTTTATTATGAGTTTACGTATTTATCACAACATTACTGCGATGACTGCGTATCGCAATTTGACCGTATCGGACAACATGCTGAGTAAATCGTTGGAACGCTTGTCATCCGGCTTGCGCATTAATAAGGCTGCTGATGACGCCGCAGGTCTGGGTATTTCTCAGAGAATGCGTGCGCAAATCAGTGGCTTGCAAATGGCCAGCCGGAATGCCAGTCAGGCCGTAAATGTGGTTCAGACGGCTGAAGGTTCCATGAACGAAATTCACAACATGTTGACCCGTATGCGGGAATTGGCTGTCCAGGCATCTTCGGACAGTGTTGGTTCCGATGACCGGGGTTACCTGAATTCTGAATTTACGGCGTTGAAGAACGAAATCGACCGTATTGCAACATCCACCGAATACAACGGGACCAAACTGATCAACGGAAGTTACACCGGCAACACGGTCAGTTCCACGGCCAGCGTAACAACGGCTACACCGGAGCTTGGTGTTCAGGAAATTGCCCTGAATGGAGCCAATGCCGGTACGTATACGATTACGGATTCCAGCGGCAGTACTTTGACAATGACCAATGGAACCACCACGCAGACCATCACGCTGACCGGTACAGGCACCAGTGGCGCGCCTGCTGATGGTGAAACCATTACGGCCAATTTTTCGGAACTGGGAATTACGCTGACCCTGAATCAGGCCTACGATGACGCAGACCTGGATGGAAAGAAAATTGTAGTCGAATCGGGTAGTGGCGGCCAGTTCCAGGTAGGGGCCGATAATGCGGCCGACAACCGAATCAGCTTTACGATTGGAAATCTGCAGGCCAGCGGGACTACACTGGGATTGAGCAGTGTCGTTATTAGTTCCAAATCGGCGGCCCAGAGTGCGATTGATTCGATCGATACGGCCATCGATGCGGTGAACTCCCAGAGAAGTAATCTGGGTGCTGTTCAAAATCGATTGGGTTACACGATTGCAAGCGTGAACAACCAGGCAGAAAATATTCAGGCATCCGAATCAACCATTCGGGATGCGGACTTTGCTCTGGAAATGTCCAGCTACACACGGGCACAAATCCTTGTCCAGGCGGGTACATCCATGTTAGCACAGGCAAATGCCACCCCTCAGACTGTTTTAACACTGCTCAGAGGGTAGGTCAAAAAATCGTTATCAAAAGGGGAGGAGGAATGGATTCTTCTTCCCCTTTATTTTGAAAGAAGGTGATCGCAAATGAGTGCCATATATGCCATGAAAACCGTTGCCAATGAACTGCCCAGGGTGGAAGCGGTTAGGCTGCCTGTGCATTATCCAAATTCCTTTTCCGGAGCAGAAAAAAAAGTTGATCATAGGCCTCCAAAACAAAGAGAATCGGTACCCAAACAGGAGATTGCTGATCTCCAGAAACAAACAGATAAATTGAATCGGATAATGGATATTTTTAGTCGGAAAATCCGATTTTTCGTTGATTCAAAAGAAAATAAGGTCGTTATCAAAATTATCGATTCCCGATCCGGAGAGGTCATCCGGCAAATTCCACCGGAAAAAATGATCAATTTTGTTAATCGGATTAACACTATGATTGGTTTTGTCCTTGATGAAAAAGCATAAATCACTTTTTCGTATGGGATAAATTGGAGAATTAAATGCCAGGCACATTTTCAGTTGGTGGTTTAGCTTCCGGTTTGGATACACAAAACATCCTGGACCAATTGGTGGCCATTGAAAGACGGCCCATTACATTGTTGCAGAACAGAAAGGATGGGTACAAAAAGAAACTGGATGTTTGGAATCAGGTATCCTCCAAGTTGTCCGATCTAATTTCTTCGCTGGGAAAATTGCGTACTGAGAGCAATTTTAAAGCATTTACAACCAACAGTGAAAATGAAGACATTGTCACTCTGTCTGCCACATCGTCGGCTGAGGCCGCAGAACATTCCATTAAAGTTTTACAGATCGCACAGCAGCGAAAAATATCCTCTCAATCCTTTGAAAGCAAAACAGAAAATCTTGGGCTGACGGGCGATTTTTTAATTGACGGCAAGCTTATTTCCGTAAGCACAACAGACAGCCTGATGGATATCCGGGACAAAATCAATAATGCAAATGCCGGGGTTCAGGCCTCCATTCTTGAGCTTGCAGACAATGAATTCCGGCTGGTGATTGCCAGTAAATCAACGGGGGAAGACGGATTTCACATCCTGGATGCCAGTACGACAAATATCCTGCAGAATCTTGGTCTGACTACAGGCACGGAATCCATAAAGAATCAAATCACGGGAGGGGTCGAATCCGATAGCTTTTCAGATATTTCTGCAACCATCGGAAGTGTGCTTAATCTTTCATCTCCCCAAAGCGGAACGGTTACCATTGGTGATAAAACGGTCTCCATTGATTTATCTTCAGATACACTGTCCACAATAAAGGATAAAATAAATGCGGCGAGCCCAACAGGAGTTGTGGCCTCCATTGTTTCAGATACCGAGAATAATCAAACCATTTACAAGCTGAGAATTGAGGGAACCTCCACATTTTCCGACGATAACAACATATTGCAAACACTGGGGATTCTTGAAGGGGATACCGGCGCTCCTGCTACGGCACAAGTCATTACCGGGAGTGCTGTCAATACGACAGACGGATCAACGGCCATCACGGCCGCAACAACCTTTGGCAGCATTTACAATGCGAATGTTTCCAACGGGGATACCATCACAATTGTAGGAAAAGATCACAGTGGAACAGATGTTTCCAGTACATTTACGATTACGGATACGTCCACAACCACGGTTCAGGATCTTCTGGATGCGATTGAATCGGCGTTTTCAGGAGCTGTTACGGCATCCGTTAACAGTTCGGGAAAAATTGTAGTCACCGATAATTCCACCGGTACCAGCCAATTGGATGTAAATCTTATTGAAAATAATGAAGGCGGAGGCAGCCTTAATTTTGGGACATTTTCAACCACAACCACCGGTCGGGATGCAATTTCTGGAGATCTCCAGGCGGGGCAGGACGCTTCTATTGAAGTGGACGGCATTCAGCTCACCCGAAGTTCCAATTCCATTTCGGATATTTTGCAGGGTGTCACACTTAATTTACATAAGGCGGATACAACATCCACCGTCAATATTTCGGTTTCCCGAGATTTTGATACGATCAAAAGCAATATTAATGATTTCATTAAAAAATATAATGGCATTATTGATTTTATTAATAAGCAATTTACGTATGATACAGACAAGGAAAAAGCCGGCACTCTGTTGGGAGATACAACATTGATTTCGGTTCAATCTGAAATTAAGAATATTGTTTCGGATAGAATTAGCGGTTTACCGGAGACGCTTCGTTCGCTTGCTCAGATTGGAATCGACACCGATAGCGACGGAAAACTCTCAATGGACGAATCGAAATTTGATGAAAAAATTCAGGATAATTTTGATGGCGTGGTCAAGATTTTTTCGGCTATCGGAGAAACCACAGATAGTGATATTTCCTATATTAACCATACAAAGGACACCCTCCCCGGAACTTACGCCGTAAATATTACCCAGGCTGCCACCCAGGCAGAAGTTCTGGGAACGACCAATTTGCAAACGGGAATTGCGGGTTCGGAGGTGTTAACGCTTGCTGACAAATATACGGGGCAAACGGCGTCCATTACACTTGATTCAGGGTTAACCATTGATGAAATTGTCAGCAAAATCAATGCGGAAACCTCTCAAACATACAGCCAGAAAAGGACGTCTTCGGGAACCATTCTCACGAGTGGAAATCCGGCGACCTCCAGCACGCTCTGGAGTGATGTTGATGGGGATATAACCTCTGGCGACACGATTACGATTAGCGGCACCACGCATAATGGAAACAGCGTCTCCAGTGTTTATACGGTTTCGGATGGAGATACGGTAGGTGATTTTCTCACGGCCATCCAGGACGCTTTTGATAATACGGTTACGGCAACCATTAACGACCAGGGAGAAATTGTGGTCACGGATGTGGATTCCGGAACCAGCCAGATGGATATTTCGCTGACCCCCAACAATGAGGGAGGCGGGTCGCTCGATCTGGGGACAATGGACCTGACCCAAACGGGGCGGTATGATTTGGAAATAACCGCGTACAATGATAATGGCTATCTGAAAATAGTTCACGATAGCTACGGCTCTGCATATGGCTTTTCTGTGACACAAAGTACAAACTATCTGGGGATTACGGATGGAAGCTATGCCGGTCAGGATGTGGCCGGTACCATAAATGGTGAAAATGCCACGGGAACGGGTCAAATACTCACGGGCGACAGCGGGGATTCCAATATCGACGGATTGAGCATTCAGGTTACCTTAACGCCCTCACAATTAAGCGACCAGGGGGCAGACCAGGGCAGCATTTCGCTGACTTACGGCGTGGCTGAGCAATTATATACGCATCTGAAAAAAATTACCGATGAATTTGACGGATATGTTTCACTGCGGGAAAAGAACATTCAAGACACAATGGATGATATCCAGGATCGAATTGATCTAATGGAACAACGGGTGGCAAAGAAAAAGCAAAATCTCGAAGATCAATTTCTGAATTTAGAGCGGTCAATGGCTGCGTTGAATTCCTTACAAAGCTATTTGGGCCCCCAATTGGCGCATCTGAGTAGTTCATTTGGTTAAAATTGAGTGGAGGTAAATGTATGGTGGCAAAGCAGGGATTGGAATCCTATTTAAATACGAGTATCGATACGCTGGATGCCGGGAAACTTATTGTGCTGTTATATGATAAACTGGAAGAAAAGCTGCAATTGGCCATTGATCGGCTCAATGATGGGGATATGATGGGAAAGGGAAATGCAATTCTCAAAAGTCAGGATATTATAATGGAATTATTGTCTTCTCTGAATTTAAAAACAGGCCAAATCGCTATAAATCTTCAGGCTATTTACCTTTTTATGTTTCGAGAACTCAATCGGATTAATCTTGAAAAAGATGTGAATGCACTGAAAAAGGTGCTCAGAGCGGTTCAGGAGTTAAAAAGTGCATGGGTTGAAATTACCACAAAGAAAAAAAGTGAAACAACGCAAGCAAAGCATCCGGACAAACGGCAGCAGAAAACACTGGCCATTGTTGCTTGACGAAAGGATAATGGAAATGCCGATTCATCAATATAAAGAGGGGTTATTGACAGCATTAAGCGATCACTATCGAACCTATCAGAATTTGTACAGGCTTTCTAAAAAGCAGAACGATTTTCTGAAAAACAAGGAGATGGATTCCCTTTTTGAAACGACTCCCAAAAAAGAAAATCTCGTTGAAAGCCTCAAATTAAGTGAGAAGGAGATTAACCATTATCAAAGAAAATGGAGTGATTTGCGGGATAATCTTTCATTTGAGGATCGGCAGGAAGTGCAGAGGGTTCTGGAAAATATTCAATCCGTTGTAAAAGATTTGCTTTCGATGGAAAATGAAAATAAAAAATTACTCGAACATCAAAAAAGCGAAGTAAAAAGTAATTTGTCAAGACTTTCGGTGAACAAAAGGAATATTCGGAAGTATATGTTACAAGAGCAGCTCTATAAGCAGGAAAAAATGCAATAGGAGACGTCCGCTTTATGAAAATTAATGAAATAAATTCCCAAAAATATATCTCCAATATAAACCAGCACGCTGCCAAGAAGGAACCGGTTGTCAAGAAACAGGCTCCAAATGGGAAGGATGAGATTCAGCTTTCCCTCAAAGGAAAACAACTTAGCCAATCCAAGCATTTATTGGGGATTGCCAAAGAAAAACTAAAAAATATTCCGGATGTTCGGTTTGATAAAATTGAAGAAGCCGTTAAAAATATTCAGGAAGGAAAATACAATCAACCTGAGGTGGTAGAAAAGGTTGCTCATGCTATCATTCAACAGGCTGATTTTCAGGAGATTATTGGACAAAAGGCACAAAGCCAGACACTTTCCCCTGAAAGAATTCAGGACATTCAGACGAAGATGAGTTCTGGTTTTTATTCAAAGCCGGAAGTAGTCGACAAAATTGCTCAAAAAATATTAAGGGATTTTGAGTAGAGGGAGTAAAAATATTCTTGACTTTTAGGAAAAAAATTCATATAATTACTATCAATTTGGGGCTATAGTTCAGCTGGGAGAACGCTTGACTGGCAGTCAAGAGGTCGCCGGTTCGAGTCCGGCTAGCTCCACAAATAAAATCACGTATTTACATTTAAAAACAGGGAATTAGCAAGTTAAGGCTGATTCCCTTTTTTGCTTTATTTTACGCCATTTTTCTTTCCTTTTCGATTCAAATGGTAGCAAAATGGTAGCAAAAAATCAGCGCAAAATGGCTGTCTTTCCTTGTCTTTCGAAATTTAGAATCCAGAACAATTCTCAAAACGGCAGGTCCTTTTTATAATCTTCCCAGGCGGATTAGCGAATTTCCTCTAATTCTTTTTGAAAAAAAGAAACAATTGCCGCGAATGCATGCCAAAAAAAGGAAATAAAAAGAGAACGAGTGTTCAAATATAACGTTAATGGCTCCATTATGAGGAAAAACACAGTACACAAAATAGAGAAAAAAATAAAAAAGTGCTTGACAATAATAAATATAATTAATATAATGGGTATATATTATTTTGCTCTTCTCCCCATAAAACTTATTCAGGGTCTACTATAAATGAGGAATATAAGTTAATCAATAAAAATTGAAAGGAAGCTATTAGATTATTATAACCCACTTAATATTATATATGATATATTAATTCCCAAACCCAGACGATACATTATGGTTATTTAACCCGTCCAAAATTAGTTCCCAGAAAGAGAGTGTAATTTGTTTTTAAATCAATAGAATTTTGTTGTGTAAACAGCACGCAAACGTTTGTTTGTCGGCGGGGGTTATTCCTTATGTGGAAAGAGGAACCCAGGGCTTCTTTTAAATTATGTTTAAAACCTGAACTGAATAGGAAAGGAGGGTGATACCAATGCACCAAATCGGATTTTGAGGTGAAGTTAAATAACAAAAAGGTGTTTGGATGTCATTTATGGAAGGAGGTGGATGGAATAACTACAAAATGCTTTTTAAGAAAAGTTTATTATTAGACCAAAAATCCTCAACCAATCAAATGAGGAGGGAGGAAAGATGAAGCGTTTAGCAGGCATTTTTGTTTTACTTTTTCTATTTTCTGTAAACGTAATGGCTGGAACCACCGGAAAAATCGCCGGTCGCGTCACGGATATGAAGACCGGAGAGCCCCTGCCCGGCGTCAATATTATTGTAGAAGGAACAAACCTTGGAGCTGCAACCGACGCCAAGGGCTATTACTTCATCATTAATTTGCCTCCGGGTGAATACACGCTGCGGGCTTCAATGATTGGATATGAAACCCTGCGAAAAACCCATGTGGAAGTCATTATTGACCGAACCACAACAATTGATTTTAAACTCTCCCCCACGGTTATTCACGGAAAGGCAGTAACCATCACGGCTCAACGTGTGGTTGTGCCATTAGATGTGTCCAACACACAACTTGTTGTGGAACCCCAAAAGATTGAGAATGCGGATTACCATGAAATAACAGATGTACTGGCTTCTCAGCCGGGAATCGCCGGCTTTGGCGCCAATTCCGACAAGCCCATGATTCGCGGGTCCGATTATCGGGAATCCGCTTTCGTGGTTGACGGCATCCGTCTGACCGACCAGCTCACGAGCCGCCCTTTTTATCAGATTGATCTGGATGCCATTAAACAAATCAAAATTGTAACAGGCGGATTTAATGCGGAATATGGCAATGTGCGGTCAGGTGTGGTCAATGTGGTTACAAAAGACGGCGGTAATAATTACACAGGTGCTGTTAATTTCCGCTACAGCCCGCCAGGACGCAAACATTTTGGTCCGATGCTTTACGGAAAGGATTCTCCTATTGTCAAGCCTTTTACAAGGGAGGATTACGGCGCTTTTACCGGAAATAACTTTTTTGAAGGCTGGAATAAATACGCCAACGAAACCCTGAAACCAGGCGATCCCCATTATGGAAAACCCTATGAATTGCTAGCCCTCTGGCTCTGGCGGCATCGTTCGCCCGACAATTTAAACATGCTGCGCCAATTGGCCAAAGAGGGAAAAGTGGATGTGGATCTCAGCAAGGTAACCGACGACGACGCAGTTTTCAATGAAGGAAATCTGGCTGACTGGCAGGGGAACCTTAGTTTGGGTGGCCCCGTCCCGTTTCTCAATCACAAGGTCACCTTCTTTTCAACTTACAAGCGGGAATTCAGCCAATACGCGGCTCGCTTACCCCAAAATTATGGCGGCCGGTTTGGCACGCTGAAATTAACAACCAATCTGAGCAATTCAATCAAATTGCACATAAACTTCTTGTACGGCTGGCAAAAAGGGACCGGCGGAGGTGGACAGGGACCACGAATCACCGATGCTATTACAAACAATGCCTTTACGCCAAATGGCGCCGGTGTTTTTGGCGATGTGTACCGCGAAATGGGAAGTGCCAACAAAATGTGGTATCCCGATTGTGCGACGGCGGGCCAGCAATGGCGCTATGCCGGTGGCTTCCAATTAACGCACACGCTTTCGCCCCGTACTTTTTATGAAATTCACTTTACGGAAATGCTCACGCAATTTGGCGAAATTCACCATCTGCGCAACACGGCACCCATCCCCGGAAATCCGTACCATGCCACGCATTTAAACTACGGCCGCATCGGAACCGAAGCCTACGCCGATTCGCTGGCCAGTGCAGGCGTCTACGGCTGGAACGACTGGCGCAATTGGAGCAAGATTAAAATTGGCGGCATCTGGTACGACGAAGCGCCCTGGGGTTACGGCCCCACCCAGTGGCGGGATGTCACTGGTGAATACCGAATGGAATCTTGTAACTACCAGCGAAACCTTTCCATGACACGTACCTACAATTTACGCTGGGATTTAACCAGTCAGATCAACCGAAACAACCAGGTAAAAACCGGTATTTCAATTATTCACGATCTGATTCACGGGTATTTTGATCGGGTTGACCCTGCGGTAAACAACGGCTACATTTACACCTCGATGGCCAAGCCCTGGCGCGGTGCCTTTTACGCGCAGGACAAACTGGAATTTCAGGGCATGATTGCCAACCTGGGCGTCCGTGTGGACTGGATGCACGAAGACAAAATGATTACCCTGGATGGCCCGATATCGGATAAAGTCAATGGGCCTTACTCCGTTTACCTGGAGGCGGGCAGAAAGGACAGCCTCAATATGATGCCCTGGAAAAGCCGGAATCTGGTGCGTATTAGTCCGCGTTTTGGCATTTCCCACCCGCTCTCTGACAATGCAAAAATCTTCTTCAACTATGGGCATTTTTACCAGTGGCCGTTTGCCTACGATTTGTACCACTACCAACAGAAAATCAATAAAGGCTACCAGATTACCGATCTGGGCAATCCCCGACTGGATCCTCCTCGGACTATCGAATACGAAGTGGGCTACGCCCAGAATATTATGAATATGATGGAATTGAAACTCACAGGTTATTACAAAGATGTAAACGGTGAATATCGCAGTGTTCGGTATTACTATTTGGATGGAACTCATTATACCACACAGATCAACGGTCAATATAAGGACATTCGCGGATTGGAAGCTCTTCTGGACATTCGGCGGGGCCGATTTGTTTCCGGTTGGGCAAGCGCCAATTACATGGTGTGGAGCGAAGGGTATTACGGATTTGACCGGTTCTACGAAGATCCAAACAAACAACCGCGCCGGGTGCCGACCACCATCACGCAGCCTTATTCGCGGCCAGTCTACAAAGTGGATTTGAATTTCCACACGCCGGAAAAATTCGGGCCACGCGTCGCGGGAATGTTTCCTCTGGCCGATTTCAACGTGAATTTCCTGTATACCTGGCGTGCCGGTGAAAAATTCACATGGAATCCTCAGGGCATTCCGTATGTGGAAGACAATATGCAATGGCGTCCGTATCAGATGACCGATTTCCGACTGACGAAACGCCTGTTCAAGAAATGGCGGATTGAACCCGTTTTCTACATCGATGTGCACAATCTTTTCAATAACAAAAATATGAATTACCCGCGTCAATACTATTACAACAATGACGTGAATCGCGTCCTCACAGGCGTTCGCGGAAGCTGGACCTGGAACGGACACCGGTGGTGGAAACACGAATTTTTGGACTACATGAATTCACTGAAACTGGACAAAGGCGACCGGCCTGGAGATTATCCCCACAATGGGAAGAAAACCTACATCAAAATGCCGAATTTTACTCCCTGGACCTTTTTGGACAGACGCGATATCTTTTTCGGCATCAAAATTAATTTTTATTGAGACTAAAAAAGAAGCCGACCTGAATTGCGGTTCGACTTAAGGATATGACACAGGGAGGAATTAAATATGACTAAACTAGGAAATTTCATTGGATTGACATTTCTGGGATTACTCGTTTTAGCCGGCACGGTTTTGGGACAGGCAAAACGAGACATACCCCTTGGGCTGCTCAATTTTGTAGCCGACGAGGCGTTCTCCGAAGACCAGCTCTATTGGCCCATTGGCTGGAACAACTTTGACACAAAAGTCATGGACGTTTCCGGTGTGGACATCGGCGTGAAAATGAGCTGGACGGACAAAGCCGGTGTGCAGTGGCCCGTTAAAGTGGCGGAAGCCGTCTACCACAAATTTTCGGATGTTGAAAATGTTGTGGTTCCGGTTCCCGGTGCTTTTGGCCGAACCTTCAAATACCGCCCGCCCCACAAAATTGTGGACGGACAGGACTGGACCAACGTCCTTTTCGACAAGGACAAAGTGGATCCCAACATTCCCTCCGATGTGGTCATTTACAATCACTGTACCACCTGGGTAGGAATCGATGTGGAACGCTGGGCCTACGGTTTTACCGATGCCAAGGATCAGAGCTACGTCATTTTGGAGTACAAATTCACCAATACGTCTGGCGAACCCCGAAATGATGTCTACTTTGGTCTGCGAGCGGAGCTGAACACCTCCAGCTATTACCCCGGAAACCTGTGGTCCAATTACTACGGCGCCACGTACAAAGATTACGTCGCAGGCGACCCCACCGCCGACTCCATGCGGGTGTACTACGAATGGATCGCTGATCAGATCAGCGCCACACCCAATGTGGACGACCGCGCCAACCCGGATCAAATCTGGGGCAATTTTACAAAGCCGCAATACACCGCTTTTGCCGTTTTGCATGCGGACAAAAGCACGGATGACGAAAGTGACGACCCGGCTCAACCCGTCAAAGCGGGCTGGTCACAACGAGAGCTTTCTCCGGATTTAAACGTAGCCACGCCCAGTGTGGTTTACGATTTTCTTTCCAAACCCTGGGACCCCAACAACCCCGGTCTGTACACGGTTGGAAACGGCATGTACCGGGTGTTGCCCCCCACGTGGGATCCCACCAAAGACGATCCTCTGACGGAACAGGAAAAAACAGGCCTGTTCAGTTTTGGCCCTTATCAGATGAAAGCGGGCGATGACGTGCACATTGTCGTTGCATACGCTTCGGGCAGCATTTCGTCGCGACTGGCCATCGATTTGGGTCGGGCTTACGAGCCCGGCTATCAGGCCATGCAGCCTCGGGTTCCCATGCCTTACGATGTCAAAGACAGCCAAGGCAATGTGGCTTTTCAGGTGAAGGGCAAAATTGTGGACAAAGCCACAAAGGACGCCATTTTGAATACAAGCAAAGATTCTGTTTTTGCTACGGCCAGTCGGGCTATTCGCGTCTGGAAAAATTCCAGCGTAAAATACGGCCAGGGGACATTCGATGTTCAGGCGGCCCCTCCTTCTCCCTCGTTAACTGTAAAATCCCTTCCAGGCAAAATTGTACTCTCCTGGGGAAATGAGGCGGAGCAATCGGGAGATGTGGCCGGCTATCGAATTTACCGGAATTATTGGCGGCCGCCGTCAATAACATCACCCACGGACACCACATTTACTTTAATTAAAGACATCGCCGGCACCAGTGTCCACCAATATGAGGATAAAGACGTCATTCGCGGGCAGAACTACTACTACTATGTGACGGCCTACAACAGTCAGGGTGTTGAGAGCAGCCGGCTGCTCAATCAAACGGGCGCCTATAAAACAGGAGCGGATAAACTGCAGGAAGCCGCCTCTCCCTCAAGAGCCCCGGATAACAACTGGCAAAAGGAAGTGGTCGTGGTTCCCAATCCTTACCACGCACGTGCCATGCATAAATACGAAGGAGCAGAGATTAAATTCCTCAATTTGCCGGCGTATTGCAACATCTACATTTACACCGCTACAGGTGACAAAGTGCAAACCCTCCATCACAATTCCGGTACAGGAGATGAGCCCTGGGAACGGCAGGAAACATTTTCTACCATGGCCATTGTGAGCGGAATTTACATCTACGTTGTGCAAGAATTGGATGGGCCCAATGGAAATCCCACCGGAAAGTTTTCCAAGGGGAAGTTTATCGTTGTTAAATAAGTATTTCCAATGAATGAAGGGCTCGAAAAAGGAGGCATAAAGATGAAAAAAATAATCTTATCTTTTCTAATCCTTGGGCTTGTCCTGCTCGCAATGCATACGTCATTGCAAGCCCAGGCAACAAAATACGGTCAAGCAGGAATGACGTTTTTGCAAATTGATGTGGGAGGCCGGACGGCTGGCATGGGCGGCACGAGCGTAGGCATTGCCAATGACGCATCGGCCATGTTTTCGAATCCGGCTGGATTAGCTGGCATCAGCGGCCTGGACATCTTACTGAACCAGACCAACTGGATTGTGGACATCAAACAATATGCGGGTGCAGTCGCCTATGGCACGGGAAACTGGGGTACGTTTGGCGTCAGTTTCATTAATATGGATTATGGTACGTTTACAGAAACCTGGCCCTACGAGGGATTTGACCCTGAACTTATGGACAAAGGCTACATTCGCGGCAATGATTTTACCGTGAACGAATTCGCCCTGGGTTTCTCCTACGCCCGCCAAATGACCAACAAGTTTTCCATTGGCGGACAAATTAAATATGTGAAGCAGGATTTATATAAAACCCTCATCTGGAGTGAATTCCAGGGAAAGCAAATCTGGGTCAACAACAATTTGGGCGTTCTGGCTCTGGATTTTGGAACCCTGTATTACACCGGATTCAAAGATTTGCGGTTCGGAATGTCCATGCGGAACTTTTCACGCCAGGCACGTTACGCCATTCAGCGCTTTGACCTGCCACTGACATTTAAAATGGGCGTGGCCATGGACATTTTGACCCTGTTCAATGACGGCCATAGTGACAATCATTTAACTCTGGCCATCGATGCTCTGCATCCCAGAGACTACGACGAACGGTTGCAGGTGGGAGCTGAATATGAATTTATGAACCTGTTCTCGCTGCGGGCCGGATACAAATTCCGGTACGATGAAGAGAGTTTTTCCGCCGGATTTGGCGTAAAGAAGTGGTTCGGCAATTTCGGCGTGCGCTTGGATTACGCCTATTCCGATTTTGGGAAATTCTTTGGATCAGTGCATCGATTATCCTGGGATTTTTACTACAAGTAATTGATTCGGAGGTCATGTTCTTTATTTCGGACTAAACGTTCCCATAAAAGTGTTGCCCTGTTGGAACTGTACAGGGCAACACTTCATTGTTTAGTAAGGAGTGTTGTTATGCGGATAAAAATAAAAAATATCCAGGTTCTTGCAATTCCCCTTATCCTGCTACTGACGTTTGCAACCGGTTTCTCACAGGTAAAAGATACAGTTGAACTTGCCTACGATGACGGGAGTCATTCATTCCCTATCAGTTACAGAGTTAATGCATACAAATTAGTCGCTGTCCGGTTTACTCCGCCTTCGGATTCCATTCAAATTCTTAGAGCAAGATATTTTATAGCAGACACAACGTATGGGACCAAATTTCAATTTGCCATTATGGGTGAAAAATTCGACGAACCCACAAAAAATATTTTTGGCCCTGTGGAAATCACGGCAAAACAAATTGGTTGGAATGAATACGATTTAGAATCGCGGCCAATTTTTGTTCGGGGTGATTTTTATTTTGTTTTAACTCTGAGTGATTCTTCCCCCACTTTTGGTGGAGAAATAAATCAACCGTATGGTGAACGGACCTATTGTTATTGTACCTGAACGGGCTGGACACTGTGGGAAGATATCGATTTTCCCCTTCGGGCAGTTGTCCGAATGTGCTTTCCGACCCATGTTAATAAAAGTCGGATGAATTTACATGCCAAAAGATTTTTGTTAGAACAGAATTATCCGAATCCATTTAACGCATCAACTGAAATTCACTATTATATTCGAAATAATGGGAAGATTCAAATAAATATCTTAAATTCAAGGGGACAAGAAGTGCTTACCCTGCAAAACAGGAACGAGACTGCAGGGGAGCATACAATTCGTTGGAACGGAAAGGACGTGAATGGAAATGATGTAACGTCCGGTTTGTATTTTTGTCAGATTCAATGGAATCACAGAATTAAAACTTGCAAGCTAATTTTGTTGCGATAAATGGGCTAACAGCGTGCAGCAGACAAAAGATTAAATCGGGCAGCGAGAACGGAAAAAAACACATACGGATGAGAAAAAACGAATTTGTTCTACACATGGGAGAAAAACAAATGAAGAGTCGACATTTTGTGACACTGGCCATTGTCCTGTTTGTTGTTAATCTTTCGATGGCCGGAGGGCCGGTAGTTTTCAACGTAAGGGATTACGGCGCGACGGGAAAGGGAAAAATCCTGGACACGCAGGCCATTAATCAGGCGATAGATGTGTGTGCAAAATCGGGAGGTGGAACGGTTTATTTCCCGGCAGGGGTGTATTTGTCCGGCTCGGTTCACCTGAAGAGCAACGTCACGCTCTATTTCGATTCGGGTGCTGTCCTGAAAGGAGCCCCCAATTCGATGCACGTTTACGACCCTCCAGAACCGCTGGGGTTTAAGGCCTATCAGGATTTTGGGCACAGTCATTGGCACAATGCTCTCATTTGGGGCGAAAAGCTTCACGATATCGCCATAATGGGACCCGGCATGATTGACGGAGGAGGCATGAGTCGAGGCAATCCGAAACCGGGCGGTGGAGATAAGACAATTTCGTTAAAATTGTGCAGAAATATTCTAATAAAAGATATTACCATCAAGCACGCCGGGCATTTTGGCATTCTTCCCACCGGCTGTGACAATATGACAATCGACCATATTAAAATCGATACCAATCGCGATGGAATTAATGTGGATTGCTGCCGAAATGTTAAAATTTCAAATTGCAGCATTAATTCCCCAAGAGATGACGGCATTGTGCTGAAAAGCAGCTATGCCTTGGGGTACAACCGGGCAACTGAAGATGTTACAATCACCAATTGCTTAGTAAGCGGGTTTAAGGAAGGAACGCTTCTGGATGGAACTTTCCAGGGCGGCGGGGGAACGGGTCGAATTAAATTTGGTACCGAATCAAACGGCGGATTTAAAAATATTACAATCAGTAATTGTGTGTTTGATCACTGCCGGGGGCTCGCACTGGAAGAAGTAGATGGCGGAACGCTTGAAAATGTAACGATTTCAAATATCGCCATGAGAGATATTTCCAATTCTCCCATTTTTATTCGTCTGGGAAATCGAGCAAGAGGTCCTAAAGGAACTCCCGTTGGCAGCGTGAGGAACATTGACATCAGCAATGTGACCGTTATGGGAGTTAATCCGAAATATTCGGTTCTAATTGTTGGAATTCCGGGGCATTCCATTGAGCATATCCGTCTTAATACCATTCGTATTATTACCGATGGCGGGGGGACAAAGGAGGACGAAAAAATTATTCCGCCCGAATTGGAAAAAGCGTACCCGAGTCCGAATAGATTTGGAAGAATGCCTGCCTATGGCTTTTTCTGCCGACATGTGAAAGATTTGGAGCTCCACGAAGTTTCAGTTAGTTTCGAAAAAAAGGACATGCGACCGAGCTTAATGGCGGATGACGTGAACGGTTTGGAATTGGATAACTACCGGGCTGAACGGGCCGTTGCAAATGAAAAACCAATTGTACTAAAAAAGGTCAGCGGATTGTTCCTTCACGATTGTCCGAATATTCGCCCGAGCACATTGACCCATTAAACCTTATCCGTATCTTCAGAAACAAAGGTAAAATGCATACGGTGTGCGAATCCAAGCTTAATGAGATTAATCGGAGGAAATTTATAAAAAATTTAATTTTTAAATAATGGGATCATTGATTCTTTTTGATGGAATAATTGGTTTAAAATGCATAAATGATACTTGACAAAATGGCATATAATAGATATATTTTAGAGTAAAAAACTTGCTTTTAAGACTGCAAATTGTATAAATTACCTGCATTTGATTCCAATAAAACCAATTCATAAAAAAATCGTGGCGTTTGGGAACAAAAGTTTTTTGAGTAAGTGTATTAATTGTTTGAAACTAAATGGAAACAATAGTCATTATCAAAAAGTATTTCACCATTATTCGGTGTGACTGATTTGTTTCATTCACCATTTTTAGTGGCAATGGCACCTTTACGACACAACCCAATCTGTTTTTAAAATTTGTAGAAGCACAAGGTTTTGCGCCTGTCCAATTCTATCTTTCGGGCTTGCCTTGTAGACTTATTAGTCATAGAAAATTCAATTAGATGTGATATCGAACGGGCCGTGTCTGATCTGTCTCTGTCGGGTAAAATATTTCAGTTTTAATTGGGTAAGAAATGGGTATCGACTTTCAAAATCCGCAACCTTTGTATCAACAAATTGCGAATGATATTGCTGACAAGATCAATCGCAAAAAACTGAAAGCCGGGAGTAAACTGGGCACTCAAAGAGAGTTAGCTCAAGAATACAATGTCAGTTTAATTACGATAAAAAAAGCCATATCGGATTTGGTTCAAAAGGGTCTTCTTTTTGCAAGGGCCGGTAAGGGGACTTTTGTGGCTGAGAAACATGATTTCGCCGATTTTTCAAAGCATAGAATCATCGGGCTGGTACTCAGGGATCTTTCCAGTCCATTTTTTTCCAAAATCGTTCAAGGGGTTGAAAAAGCAGCTTCAGAAAATGGCTACAATTTACTTCTTTCAAGTTCATCAAATATGAAAGAAAAAGAAGAAAATCAAATACAGCATTTCCTGGATTTGAATGTAAGTGGATTAGTTATCGCTTCGATGGCCCATATTTTCAAACCCACTCCCATTATTAAAAAACTCCATCAGTCACATTTTCCCTATGTTATGGTTTCATATATTGAAGATGAAAACACCTATTTCGTCGGGACGGATCATGAAAAGGGTGGATTTATGGCGGCAGAACATTTGATTAAACTGGGCTATCGGCGTATTGGTTACATAAATGGAGAAAAAGGTAATTTGGTTGGGGAAAAACGTAGAAAGGGATTTCTAAACGCCTTACAGGAATACGGCATTGCTTTCGATAAAAAAAATGAATTTCGATTGCGAGAAAGACGGGAATGGAATGATTATAAATCTGGATATGAAATTGGTGAATACTTTATCACCCTCAAAGAAAAACCGGAGGCAATGTTTATCTATAACGACCTTTCTGCCCTGGGATTTGAGCGGGCCGTTCTTGATAATGGACTAAAGGTGCCTGACGACGTGGCAATCGTGGGCTATGACGACATTAAACGAGGGGTGGTTGCTGCGGTACCGTTGACGACCATTCATCAACCGACAGACGAAATCAGTAAAATTGCAGTTGAAACGGTTGTAAAACAGATTGAAGGCAAGCCTGTAAATTTAAAGACAATTTTGGAACCCAAACTCATTATTCGGGAATCCTGTGGGGCAAAAAGGAAAAACAAATAACTGAGCGGGATCGTGTGGGAATCGAACCCACCCATCCTGACACCTGCCAGGACGCTGCGGATTTGAAGAGCGTAATGGAAGGAAGGCAAAAAAA
>JAADHR010000073.1:64569-65009 GCA_013151735.1 Calditrichota bacterium
AATTCCTAAAAGAACAATGAAATAACACTATCGTGAGTAATCAGGACAAGGTAGCCAAGAGAAAAAAGACAGAAAAAGATACAGGATTGCTGACAAAAAATAGTCAAAAAATAGACACTTAATATCATTTTATTTGCTTTATTAATTCTTGCAATATTAATGAGTTAAGGGATAGCTATTTTTTGACAATGGCAATTATTTGACAGAATTTGGAAAATAAATTGGGCATTTTCCGAAATAAAATCGGATTATGTCCGAATCCAGCCCAAATCAAGCACAGAATAATTAGAGATAAACTGAAATATAGCCACTTTATGGACGCACGGCGCCCGGAGAGTGGCTTTTTTATTTTTGGGGATGGGGATGAATTTAGAGGCAAAAAAACGGCGGTGGATTTAGAGTCCAGTTAAGGCATGGGGAAATGACATCCAGGCAGGGGT
>JAADHR010000074.1 GCA_013151735.1 Calditrichota bacterium
TTTCCTAAAAAGGGCGGACGACCCTTTTTAACGGTAACAGGCTCCGACGGGTCTTACACATTCACTAATCTGCATTCGGGCCGGTATTTTGTTATGGCCTGGGCGCGCGGGTTTGTGGGGGAATTCTACAACGACGTTCGAAATTGGAAAAAGGCAACTCCCGTTTCTGTCGTTTCTCCGGACATCACCCCGGACATCACCTTCGGACTGGCTCCCGTTACCGAAGGCGCCTACACGATCGCCGGAAAAATTATGAGTCGTTCAGGCCAGCATCCACTTGATCATGTTTTTGTGTATGCCCGCGGACCCATGGGAACGGCTGGATTTGCCGTTACGGATGAAAACGGCCTCTATGCCATTGTGAATCTGCCCGCCGGACACTACCGAATTTTTGGAATTCGCCCGGGGTATTGGCAGGGCGCCGATGGCGATACCACGACAAGTGACTCTCTTGACGCGACCGTTGGATCCGGAGAAAGCTACGACAACGCCAACATTACAATGTCTGAAGTATCACTAACCGGTGTGGATGACGCAGGAAATGGCGTGCTTCCTTCACGGTACGTCCTGAATCAGAATTATCCCAATCCATTTAATCCGGAAACCACGATTTCTTACGCGATTCCGAAGAGTGGGTGGGTAACGGTTAATGTTTACAATTTACTGGGACAAAAGATTGTCACCCTTGAAAATTCACACCGGGCGGCCGGTGTGTACACCCTGCACTGGAACGGCCGGGACGCCTTTGGAGAACAGGTTTCCTCGGGTATTTATCTCGTCCAAATTCAGGTTAAGGACAAGCAGGGTGTGGCCTTTCAACGTGTGAAAAAAATGACGCTTATGAAATAATAGGGAACGTGGGACGCCCTTCGTGTAGAAGGGCGTCCCGATTTTTGTTGATTTGATGCCCGATTTTTCGTAATTTAATTCGAAACTTAGGGGTTTTAATTATCAAATACTAAGGAAAACGAGAGCGATCTCCTTTTCCGTAAAAAAGAACCGGTGCGTAACATGTTAGAGTTTAACTCCCCAACATCCCCGAAAACACTTAGACCAACACATTGGAATAGGGGAGAGCCTTTCTTAAAAACGGCTCCCTGCTTCAAAGGTGTTGTGATTGTGCTCATGCTCTTGGGGATGTTTTTTCTTCCTCCGGCCGGTCACGCTCAGAGCCCGGAACCCGCAAATTTGCAGCAGTTGTTCCAGGAGCTGGATCAAAAAATTGCCACACTCGAAAACGTTTCCGCCCAATTCCACAACCAA
This sequence comes from Calditrichota bacterium, assembly GCA_013151735.1. Taxonomy (NCBI): domain Bacteria; kingdom Pseudomonadati; phylum Calditrichota; species Calditrichota bacterium. The sequence continues at coordinate 1,264 of JAADHR010000074.1, forward strand.
AAGCTTACTCAGAGCATTCAAACTATTAGAGAACACCGGCGAAAGGCTGTGGAGTTTTCCCGTAAAAAGCAATATCGCCTGGCCAGGCAAGAGCTAAGATTGGCCCTGAGACTCAGCGATACCGTTCTCAAAAAATCGATGGTGGCCATCGTGAGAAATTACCAGGCTCCTCTGGAAGAAATGCGGCGTCGGGCGGAGAATCAGATTCACAGACGCTACAATGCGGATGCTGACCGGCTGCTAAAACGCGCCAAACAGGTGCACCGGAATGCCGTCCGGGCGTTCCAAAGCAGAAATTTTGCCAAAGCCACGGAACTCTACAAGGTTGAGAAGTCCCTTCTGGAAAATTGTTTAAAAATATTGGAACAAAATGCCCCCGAAAAATATGCCCGTATTCAATCCGATCGCCAGAACTTTTTGGAATTGAAGCGCCAGGCAGAGAAGTCGCTCCAGGGAACCCGGGGAACCCTTTCTGCCAGCCTTTACAATCAGGCAATGGATCAGGCCAGAAAAGCCGAGCAGGCCTATAAAAAGGGTGATCTGAAAAAGGCCAATTTGTATTACCAGTGGTCAACGCGGCTTTTACTCCGGGTTATCAATCTCACGGAGGGCGGGAACTATGCCCTTTCTCAGCAGGCAAAAGATAATCTCCAATTAACCCGGCAGGTGCTCAAGGGAATGATCCAGGAATACTCCGGGCAGATGAAGCCGATGACCCGAAAATTGCTGGAGCAGGTCCAGAAATTGCTAATCGATGCCCAAATGGATTATGACCGAAAGAATTATTCTTCGGCCATTCAAAAAACCGATGTGGCCCGCAAGATTTTGTCCAGGCTTCAGTCCAGCCCGATTCAAAAAAACGGGAGCTACCAGGCGCAGTTAAAGGAAAATATCAGGGCGCTCCGGCAGCTATTGGAGTCCATCCCAAAAGATGGAAATCAAAGTACGAGAGGACAAACCCTTCTAAAACTCTCGAATGAGTTTTTGGGAAAAAGCCAGAGGGAATTATCGAAAGGAAATTACAAAACCAGCGCGGCTTTCCTTCTGGTTGCCAATCGGCTGGCCCTTCAATTCAAACGAATGGCTCAGAACCTCGCTGCAGGTTCTTCTGTTTCGGAGGCCGCAGTTCGGTCAAAATATAAAAATTTTCAAACAAAAATGAATCTGTTGAGTTCCCGGGATTTCGGCTCAAATTCCACAAAACAGCTTTTTCTCACGATTCTAAAGGGTCTTCAGAAGAAAATCGAACGGGCGATTCAAGACCAAAATTGGGCAGAAGCAAATGAATACCTGGTGGTTGCCGAATCCATTCTCAGGCAATTTTGAATCTGCTAAGATTTTCCTGATGGAAATAAAAACGTTGGGATCGCAAATCGGTTGAAGAATCACTCAAAATTTTTGGTAATCAGACGGCTCCGTCTGGCGTGCGCGGTTTTCCTTCTTTTGCTCACCGGGAATAATTTGCAGGCGCAGAGGGTGGAATCCTCCGATCAAACGGATTCCCTGTCCCAAAAGACCGTTCTGCAGCTGGATTACCTTCAGCTGAAACTTCAAACATTATCCGTCCAGGATAGTTCCCTTCGTCAGGAAGTCACCCTTTTCGAAAAATTATTTGTCCGTGCACTGCAGACAGGCGATTTCGGGCTGGCTGAATTCTATCTTTCCTCGGCAAAGGAACTGCTCAGAAATTCAAAGGGCATGCCGGCAGCTTCTGAAAAATCGGCGGTTGCCGAAGAAAAACCGGCACAAGATTCCCAACCGGCCGCAACCGAAAACACATTCTATGTGACCACAGGAATGGATGTATCCCGACAGGACTTTGAGATTGTGTACAGCGGACAGGACAGCAATTTGCTGGATGCCGTCAATAATCCTATTGCAGCCATTGGCACGGAGGGAAATCGGGAGTTTCCGGACCGGATTTCCCTGCACTGGAATGGCATCTTTAAGTACAGCCCCGATTATTGGTTAACCACACTTCATGGAACCGCTGAAAAATCCTTTCAAAACAATCAAACCGCCCAATTTTGGATGGATGCGGAAAGGATGGCTTACAGCCGTGATATTCAGCTAAAATATTCCCAGATGTATTCGGGATTTCGGTGGCAGGGTACGTTGGCTTCCCGATTCACGGGTTTTGTGTCCGATGAATTTCTACGCCGGCGTTACGATCGTCAGGATGAAAATTTTCCGGATTACTGGAGAAATCAATTTTGGGCCGGGCTTGGTTTTAATCCGGGATTCCTGACCCATGTACAAGTCTCCGCCCAATTGGAAGACCGCCGCCACGACATTTTTCACGAATGGGATTACACAAACCGGACATTCTCTGCCAGTACCCATTACATGACCATTCGACAAACGCGAGTTTCGTTACAGGTGGATCGGCGGGTGTTGACCTACCCAAATGCGTCCAGCGATTCGACTTTTTACCTTGGGAGCTACCGCGATTGGTACGTGAATCTTCAGGCAGGGCAGGGGATAACGCCCTGGTTGGGTCTTGAAACAACGGCTGAATTTACCGACCGAAAGTACAAAAAACACCTGACCTATCTTCAGGATTTTGACTACCTCTCGATAATTCCGGCAATAAAGTTTACACTGAGTTCCTCTTTTAGTTTTCAAATCGGCTATCTGAATGTTCGAAAAAAATATCGTTTTCCTGTTCAGACTGAATCCTTTGCACCCGTTGTGAATTACACCGTCAGCGGTCTCACCCTCTCGCTGGACTTTTTTAACAGGCACAATTTTCTTGTGTCCGGGTCGATCAGTTATGAGCTGCGCCGTTACGACGATTCGGGTCGCGCCACCGCCCAGGGTTTCAACTTTTATACGGACCAAAATGAAACGACGGCCATGCTATTTTTATCCTGGCAGTTTTTGGAGAGCTGGGAAATAAATGTGATTGCCCATCGGGATGCGGCAATTGATCAGGAGCTAAAACATAATAATTCCCGTCTTTCACTCTTTACTGTGGAATTAAAGCGAGGCTTTTAAAATGCCCTTCCTTTTGTGCCATGATATTCGCTTTGGGAAATTCCGCCCGTATTTTCGTTGACTTTTTTAATTGTTCTTATTATTTTATTAAAATTCCATTCCGGTCGTACGCACAAATTGAGATTGGCGTAGGGCACTTATAACCGTAACGATCGCCATTCAGACGTTTTTAAGAATGGATAAAGATATCCTAATTTCCCGGATTCATTCAAAGGATACATCCATGAATTCCACTCAGGATCTGTTAAAGAATCTCCCTTCGATTGACACATTGTTGCACGAACAAATCGCAAAAAACTGGCTGGATATATATGATAGATCTTTCATTACCAAATTATTACGTGATTCCGTTCATGGATTTCGCGAAAAACTACAAGCCACCGGCTCACCAACCATAGAATTGGAGCATTTAACGGATTCCATTCTTGAGGAAGCAAAATCCCGCTTGGACTCGTTCTTCGATTCGAGGCTCAAACGTGTTGTAAACGGGACAGGCGTTATTTTACACACCAATCTTGGCCGGGCTCCATTAGCCCCGGAGGTCTCGAAGAAATTTGGAGAACTCACTGAGAATTATTGCAGTGTCGAATTTAATTTAGAAACAGGTAAAAGAGGTGAGCGGACTTCCATTGTTGAACACTTGATTACGGAATTATCCGGTGCAGAATCGGCGGCTGTTGTTAACAATAATGCGGCGGCTGTTCTTCTCACACTCAATTCAATAGCCGACGGAAAAGAGGTCATTATCTCTCGCGGCCAGCTTATCGAAATCGGAGGTGCTTTTCGAATCCCGGAAGTTATGGCCCAAAGCGGGGCCAAAATGGTTGAGATTGGAACCACCAATAAAACCCATTTGCGTGATTATGAACATGCCATAACCGATCAAACAGGGGCCATTATGGTGGCCCATCCCTCCAATTATCGTGTGCTTGGTTTTACGCAAGACGTGCCCATGGAAAAACTGGTACCGCTGGCCAGGACACACGGAATTCCGATTATTTATGATCTGGGGGGAGGGGTGTTTATCGATCTGGAAAAATACGGTTTACCCCATGAACCGGTCGTTTCTCGTAATATTAAACGTGGTGTGGATGTTGTGACGTTTAGCGGAGACAAAATTCTCGGAGGCCCGCAGGCAGGAATTATTGCGGGTAAAAGGATCTATCTTCAAAAGATTCGAAAAAATCACCTTTTACGGGCACTCCGTCTGGATAAACTTATTCTGGCTGCCCTCGAGGAAACTCTGAAACTGTATTTTCAAAAGGATTTCGTTCAAAAAGTGCCTTCCCTTCGGATGCTGACCGAACCCCTCTCCGCTCAAAAGCAACGAGCCGAAACCCTTCTCAGCAGTCTTTCCAATGAAGTGTTTGAGTCAGGTTCTTTCGATATTGTTATTGGAAGCTCCCAGGTGGGCAGTGGCGCGATTCCTCTGGAAGAACTTAAGAGTTTCGTTTTGGGAATATCACATATTCGTTTGACTCCCAATGAATTGGCAAAATCTTTTCGAGAATATTCTCCGCCAATTATTGGCTATATTAGAGATGAAAAATTTTACCTGAATATGCGGACGATCCGGGATTCCGAGTGTCCCATTCTAAAAGAGGCCATTGAATCGATTTTCTTGAGGCAGACATGACAAACCGACACATCATTATTGGAACGGCCGGTCATATCGATCATGGCAAGAGTACGCTGGTAAAAGCGCTTACCGGAATGGATCCCGACCGGCTTGCCGAGGAAAAGGAACGGGGGCTCACCATCGACATCGGTTTTGCCTTTTACGGAGATCGGGCGGCGTTCATTGACGTTCCGGGACACGAGAAATTTATTAAAAATATGGTTGCGGGTGTCACAACGATTGACATGGCCATTCTGTTGGTTGCCGCGGATGATGGCGTGATGCCCCAGACGCGCGAGCATCTGGATATTCTGAATATTTTGGGCATCCCAAGAGGATTTGTTGTGATCACGAAAGTGGATCTGGTTGATGAGGAGTGGATTGAACTTGTAGAGGAAGATGTTAAAAACCTCGTTAAAGGAACATTTTTGGAAGAAGCCCCCATCCTAAAGTTCTCCGCTGTTACAAATGAGGGGCTGGACGATATTAAAAAAACTCTCGATGAGTTTTTGGCCGTTCCGCCCCCGAAAAGGGACCGCGGATTTTTTTGGATGCCTATTGACCGCTCCTTCACCATTCGCGGTTTTGGAACCGTTGTAACCGGTTCGGTTCTTTCAGGACGACTGAGGGCAGGGGAGACGGTTGAAATTCTGCCTCACAGACGCCTTTTAAAAGTCAGGGGACTCCAAAAACACGAGCACCCGGCGGAAGAAGTAGAAATCGGAGACCGCGCCGCTGTTAACCTTGCCGGAATTGCAAAGGATGAAATTGAACGCGGAAATGTTCTGGCGTCTCCGCATTACGGAATTCCCACGAAAAGAATTGATGCCAAATTTCAGCTCCTGAAGAATGCTCCCAAAGAATTGGCCAATCAGACACGCGTTCGCTTTCATGTGGGTACCAGTGAAATATTTGCCCGTATTCGACTTCTAAATTCAGATGTTTTGTACCCGGGACAATCGGATTATTGCCAATTATTTTTCGAGCAGGAAATTGCCCTGAACCGGCTGGATCGGTTTGTGGTTCGTCAATATTCACCGCAGGTTACGATTGGCGGCGGGATTGTTTTGGATAGTCATCCACGGCTTCGGCACAAACGATTTTCCGAGCCTGTTTTACGACATCTTCAAAAATTAGAGTCTTCTGATCCCAAAGAAGTCTTGATGGAATTTATTCAAATGTATCGATTTCCAAGGATCCTTGAAGAAATTGCTTACGGTGCCGGCATGGATTTTTCACAGACACAGCAAATGATACGTCTGTTGGAGAAGGAAAACAAAATTCAACAGATTCACGTCGGTACAAAAGATTACATTCTCTCAAATGAAACGATAGACTATTACTCAAAGCGAATTCCGGAACTCATTGAGTATTATCATAAAACTCATCCCATTGAACCGGGAATCCCCAAAGCCGAACTGCACCATAAATTTAATGCTGCGCTCGAGGATTCCGTGTTTCAGACTATTCTTGCTCACTTGGAGCAAAAGGACCTCCTCGTAGTCGACAATGACCGGGTTCGTTTAAAAAGCTTTTTATGGGATTTGGATTCTCAGTTATCCCAAAAATATGAGGCCTTTTTATCCAAACTGACAAAGGATGCCTTCCAGACGATGCGGCCTGAGGAATATGCCCAATTCTTATCCATTCAAGAAAATACCCTGAATAATCTGATTCAATATGGAAAGAAAAAAGGGCAACTTATTGTGTTACCCGGGAATATAGTATTTTCCTACAGATGCGTAGAGGAGGCGAAGAAGCGATTGTTGGCCTATTTTGAGACCCATTCGGAAATCAGACTTTCTGACTTCAGAAATTTATTGAATACCACAAGAAAATTTGCGTTGCCATTGATGGAATACTTTGATGCTCAAGAGGTTACGGAACGAATAGGAGACGTCCGTGTACCTGGAGTGAATTTAAAAAAGTGAGGACATTCATGTTGGATACAGAATTATCCGGAAAGGCGGCCATTGTAACCGGCGCCAGTAGCGGAATTGGCCGGGCAACCAGTTTGGCGTTTGCACGGGAGGGCGCACGTGTGGCCCTGGTTTCCAGAAATGAGGAAAAATTGTCGGAAGTTGCTGATACGATTCGGGAAAGTGGGGGAGAGGCGGTTGTAGTTCCTGTTGATGTCACCAGCACGGATGCATTAAAAAAGGCATTCGAAAAAATCATGACTCATTTTTCGGGACAATTGGATATTTTGGTTAATGCGGCCGGAATTATTGCATCCGGTACGATCGAAAACACAACCCTGGATGACTGGGATAAAATGTTCGCTATTAATGTGCGGTCCGTTTTTTACTTGAGTCAATTGGCCGTGCCTTTTCTTAAGAAAACCAAAGGGAGCATTCTAAATGTGTCAAGTGTTACGGGACTTCGGGCCTTTCCAAATGTTTTGGCCTATGCGGCGAGTAAGGCCGCGGTTGATCAATTGACGCGCTCAGCAGCCCTGGAATTGGCGCCGGTGGGAATACGGGTGAATGCCGTTAATCCCGGTGTTGTTGTAACGGAACTTCACAAACGAGGGGGCATGGACGACGAAGCCTATCAAAATTTCCTGGAGCATTCCAAAACAACCCATCCACTGGGTCGCGTAGGCAAACCGGAAGAAGTGGCCGATCTTATCCTGTTTTTAGTATCGCCACGTGCCGCCTGGATTACAGGTGTTACGTACAGCATTGATGGCGGCCGGGCACAGACATGTTTTCGTTAAAAAAGGCCGGATGAGTTTGAAATGGAAAAACGTTTTTTAGTCAAATTTTAAAAAGAGCAGGGATCAAACAGGAGGGTACCATGAGAAAAACAGCAATTGGTTTGGTGATGTTAACGGATGAAAGAAATCATGTTCATGTGCAAACGGATGCACAAAATATGGAAGTCGTCAAAAACTGGGCAAAAATCATTCAGGAAAAAAGTAAACCGCGCGACGGCGAAAATTATGAGGTTGTTATTGGAAATGAAATTGTTCACGATGTCCGAACCGGACAGAAAGTCGGCAAGCAATTTTCTCAGGCAGACGTCAAACAAATTATTTTTGTGTACAATGTGTGGAATTTCCCGTTTTTGGTATGGCCCGTTTTGAATAGCCTGGGAAGGGACGTTCCCATTCTAAGTCTTTCCAATAACAATGGAAAATATCCCGGAAATGTGGGACTTCTGGCAACCGATGGTGCACTGAGACAGGCCGGTTTCCGGACGCACCGAATTGTGGGTGACGCGGATGATCCGAAAACACAAAAACGTGTGGTCGATTGGATTCGCGCCAGTCAAGCAGCTACCACGATTAAGAATGAGGTTTTCGGCGTTTACGGAGGACACTCCATGGGAATGGAAACGGGCTTTCCCCACTTGACGCCCACACTGAAGGCGTTTGGAACAACCATTCGTCAGATTGACCAGTTGTGGCTGCTCAAACAAATGGAACGTGTCGACGAAAATGAAGTCGAAAAGGGTCTGAATTGGTTTGAAAATCTCCTGGGTGATCGCCTAAAATACGATGGTAAAATGTTGACTCCGGAAACATTGAAAACGCAAATTCGCCTCTATTTGGCTATGGAACAGGTAAATCAGGAAAAGGGATTTGACTTTTGCGGTCTGAAGGGGCAGCGCGAATTGACCGAGTATGTCTGCCTCGGTGATGTGGCCGAAATGCTTATGAATGATCCTTATGATTGGCGGGGACCCAAAGAACCAACCGTTTGTGCCACAGAAGCCGACACCTATGCGGCCATGACCATGCAGATCCTCAAATATGTGAGTGGGGGCTACCCAACGCTATTTATGGATGTGCGATTGTATCATCCCGACCGGGATCTGTGGGATTTTTGCAATTCCGGAAATCACTCCAGCTATTATGCCAAAAGAAGCTGGCAGGCTGAGGAGAATTTTCAAAAAATTACCTTTCATCCGGCTCTGGAATTCTATTTTAAAGCAGGAGGGGCCTCTGTTGAATTTGACGCCGATCCGGGTCCATTGACATTTGCACGCCTGGGATTATGGGATGAAAAGCCCTTTATGGTGATTGTTGACGGCACGGTTGAAAATCTGGATGCGGAAACACGCAAAATGCTGAATGAACAAACCGATCCAACCTGGCCCCACGTTCATGCGAAACTGAATTGTAGTTTTGAAGAGTTTGTTAAGCTTTTCCCGTGCAATCATATTTTGGCCGTTGAGGGAGATTATGTGGACGCGCTTATCAATTTCTGTGAAATTACCGGAATCACGCCCGTGGTAATGGGTGACCGGGCAAAGGATCGCATCCAGCCCATCTGGGAACAGGTGAGATAAAAATGAAAATTTTTTATTGTTTTACTCGCTAAAAAATATTATATTAATTAAAATTTAATAAGTGATAGTGTTGCGCCAGTGGCTCAATTGGATAGAGCGTCGGCCTCCGGAGCCGAAGGTTGGGGGTTCGATTCCCTCCTGGCGCACTTTTTATATCTGCTCGTTTTGACTACTGACCTGAAACGGAATGGGAACATGCGATTATCGAAAGCGTTTATTCCAACACTTAAGGAAACTCCTTCAGAAGCAACGATTAAGAGTCATCAGCTCATGCTACGTGCCGGGCTCATCCGAATGCTTTCAGCCGGCATTTATTCCTATTTGCCGCTGGGCTGGAAGATCATGAAAAAAGCCATGGACATTATTCGGGAAGAAATGGATGCCATTGGCGGGCAAGAATTTTACTTGCCGGCCTTGAATCCGGTTGAAATCTGGCAGGAAACAGGACGCGCAAGCGACTTTGGTGACGAGATGTTTCATCTTAAAGATCGCAAACGCCATGAAATGGTTCTGGCTCCGACCCATGAAGAAATCATCTGCGCCAATGCCCGCGGCGAAATTCGATCCTATAAAGAACTCCCTCAGATTTGGTACCAGATTCAAAACAAATTCAGGGACGAACCGCGGCCTCGTTCCGGTGTACTCCGGGCGCGCCAATTCATCATGAAGGACTCGTACAGCCTCGATTACAATCAGGAGGGTCTGGACAGAAGCTATGAGCTGCACAAAGA
>JAADHR010000075.1 GCA_013151735.1 Calditrichota bacterium
TTTTTCCTTTGAAGAAATTACCCCTACAGAATGGAAAACCGGGTGTCACAGAATCGGGACCTGGCTGAGTCACTCTAAAAACCACGAATTTCACAAATGCTCCTAATTTAATTTCAATAAAATCAATTCGTGAAATGAGCGGGCAAAGACTTTTTTGAACAGACTTACGTTTTAGGAAAAGAAATTTATAAACGGGTGAAAAAATATTGCATCACGGAGAAAACAATCCTATTTTAAAAACTTGAAAATCCAAGAAAATACTGACACCAGAAGATCGCTCCCGGTCGGGCGCGTCTTTCGAATAAAAAGGAAATCAATTTATGAACGTAAAATTAAGAGAACCCATGAGCGGGTTCACCCATTTTATCGGAATTATTTTTGCTATTGTGGCCCTTATTTTGCTTTTAACGCGGCCCTCGCCAACTGCAAAACTGGCTCACATCATATCCTTTTCCATTTTCGGCGGGGCGATGATTTTGCTCTACACCTTCAGCACCCTGTACCACTGGCTTCCGATTTCCGGTAAACGACTCGAAGCCTTCCGAACGATTGACCATATTATGATTTTTGTCTTCATTGCCGCCACCTACACCCCTGTTTGCCTGATCACGCTTCGCGGGGCGTGGGGCTGGTCTGTTCTGGCCAGTGTCTGGGGACTCACGGCTCTTGGGGTTGTGCTGAAAATTTTTTGGTTGAATGCCCCGCGTTTTTTGTACACGGGGGTTTACCTTTTAATGGGCTGGATTATCATTATCGCCATCTGGCCGCTTATTCACCTCATGAATCCACGGGGCCTTTTCTGGATGGCCCTGGGCGGGTTGTTTTACACCATTGGTGCCGTTATCTACGCCCTCAAAAAACCCGATCCCTGGCCACGTGTGTTTGGCTTCCACGAAATTTTTCACATTTTTATTCTGCTGGGAAGTTTTTCCCATTTCTGGATGATTTACCACTACGTGTGATCTTTTTTTCTCCTTTAGGGATGTCAATCACCAAATTGTTGTCAATTCGTGTCCTCAAACAGGTCAATCGGTTCTTTCAAATGAATAGCCAGAACCGTTACTTCTTTATCCAGAACATTTTTCGGTACCGAAATGGCAACAATACCAGGCACAGGGCTCCAGGACAGTTTCATCATGACCTTCCATTTTAGTTCGGTACCGTTCCCAACGACCCGAATTTGGGTGATTTTGTTTTTCAGCCCCTTTAACAGGACTGGTCCGTTGGGATTGCAGGTCAGGAACAGGTAAAGCGTTTTTTTGTCTTTAGAAAGTGCCGACGGGCCATAAAAATAATCTTTAGGAATTCCTGCCCGCGTACCGTAAATGGCCTCGGCATGTTTGTGCGTCCAACGGCCTAACTCTTTGAGAACCTGAACCTGCTTTTCTGGAAAGGTTCCGTCTGGTTTGGCTCCAACATCTAACAAAAGATTGCCGCCCATACTAATACAATCAACAAAAATGCGAATAATCTCGTTAACCGATTTGTAATTTTGATCTTTGGGTTGGTAGCCCCAGGAATCATTTATTGTCATGCAGAGCTCCCACCAATGAGCCTTCGGGCGTGTAATGGGCACACCCTGCTCGGGGGTAGCGTAGTCGCCGTAACCCTGCAGCCGGGAATTGACAATCACGTTGGGAAGCCAGTGATTGATTTTCTCTCGAATTTCTCTGGCGTGCAATTTTTTGGCCGGAAATTCCCAATCGCCATCAAACCAGAGCAAGTCCGGCTTGTAGCGGGTACAAATTTCCTCAATCTGACCCTGGTAGAATTTCACAAAGCGATTCCACCGCGCCGTGTCCTCATTTGCATCGTAGCGGTCTTTTTTATTGGTAAAGTGGGGGTAGTCTGGATAAGACCAATCCAAGATGGAAAAGTACAATCCAACCTTCAACCCATTTTTTCGCAAGGCTTTGCAGTACGGACCAATTAAATCCCTGCCCGCTGGTGTTTTTTCTACTACATTAAGATGACTGAGCTTGGTCGGCCAGAGCGCTACCCCATCGTGGTGTTTTGAGGTGAGTACAGCGTAGCGGGCACCGCTTTCTTTGAACAACCGGGCCCAGGCATCGGGATCGTAATGGCTTGCCGTAAATCCAGAAAGCTGCTTCATGTAATCTTCGTAAGAAATTTGTCCATTGTGAAAGGACCAAGATTCTGCAATACCATCGACAGCGTAGATCCCCCAGTGAATAAAAATCCCAAGCTTTGCGTCTTCAAACCACTGCATTCGCTGGCTTTCTGGCACGGGTTTTTCCTGAGAAAACCCGGTAGCAACGACCAGAATCAGCGGTAAAAGAAAAAACCACCACGATTTCATTCGTGTCCCTCCTCGAAATTTTCTTCGTAAGATAAATGGCTGCAGGTTCATGAAACTCCCTCTTTTTCCTGACCCGGGAGATCCCTCCGGGTCGTTTCCGTCATTTCGTAATCTTCAGCACCCAGGCGTACCGGCACGGAGGATGTTTCCGAACCGATAGAGGAATGTCGGCCACGAAACCCTTCCCAACCGGTTTCCAGTTGAGCGTCTCTTGGGTTCCCAGAAAACGAATCGTGCTCCCTTTTTCGGGTTGAAACGACGACATCCAGATTTCCGCGGGCGGCTGCGGCTCATCTTCATCGGCCAGATAAATGGCGTAGACTGTCCCGTCCTTTTTGTGCGTCAGACACACCTTACCGTCCTTGTACGGCGCAATAGGACGGGTGGCGTAAATGGCTTCCGAATTGACCCGCATCCAGGCGCCCACTTTTTTCAGGAGGTTGTAAGCATCGGCATCCCAGGTGCCGTCCGGGCCGGGAGCAATGTTGAGCAGAAGGTTTCCCCCCTTGGAAACAATGTCCACCAACAGGTGCACAACCTGACGGGCAGATTTATAGTGGGCATTCGGAACGTGCGACCAGCCGCCTCCGGAAATAATGCAGGATTCCCACGGGTACGGCAGCATTTTCTTCGGAACCTGATTTTCGGGCGTAAGGTAATTCTGATACGGCCCTTCCACCGCCCGATCCACTACAATAAGATCCGGCTGTTTGGCCCGTGCCTTTTTCACCAGTTCCGCCATGTGGATGTCCTGGCTCTGAATATGCGTGAATTTGTAGTGGGGACTGTTAATGGCCGCCTGAATCTGCTTGTCCGTAAGGGGCTGTACCCAGCCGCCATCCAGCCAGAGAATGTCCACTTTTCCGTAATCCGAGAGGAGTTCCAGAATCTGGTTGTGGGTAAATTCCACAAACTTCTGCCAGCGCTTGGGGTATTTTTTGATGTCGTAATTCACATTCCGATCGGGCGTGGCAAAATTCCGCCACCAGTAGTCGTTGCTGTGCCAGTCCGGTTTGGAAAAATACGCCCCCACCCAGAACCCCTCTTTTCGAAACGCCTTAAAGATTTCTTTGGTAATGTTGGCACGAGGATCGGTGTGAAACGGGCACTCTTTGGAGGTAATTTTATAATCGGTGTACTTGGTGTCGAACATGCAGAAGCCGTCGTGGTGTTTGGTAGTGAAAATGACGTACCGCATACCGGCTTCTTTAGCCGCTTTGGCCCATTTTTCGGGATTAAATTTGACGGGATTAAAGGTCTTTTTCAGGGCTTCGTACCGGCGCTTGTACTCCTCGTAATTCTCCATTTTCCGCCGACACCACGGCTCGTCCTCAGCACAGATCGACCAGGATTCCACGACACCCCACTGACTGTACGGCCCCCAGTGCATGAGAAGCCCGAATTTTAAGTCCTGCCATTGATCAATTTTTTGCCGAACCAGCGGATTCGTCTCAGGATAATACGTTTGGCCGGAGGGATGACCATAACCATCCACAACGGCCCCCAGCACAAAAAATCCAAGCAAAAACAGAGCAAATATTCTCATTGGAGGTATTCCTTTTCCTTTAAAAATGAAACCTGATTGCCTGAACGTAAGTTTTCATCGGGAGGTTTATTCATATCATAAACATATCAAAAAATAGCATTCTTTTCCGGTATTGTCAAGCATTTCTTTCTTTCAAACTCTTTTAGTTGATTTTTCACTTTTCACTTGCTTCTTAATCACACAATTTGTATTTTTGAAAAAAATCTTACAGCGGAGAAAAAAATGCTCACTAGCCGAGAACGTGTTATTCGAACCTTTCATCACGAGAAAACAGACCGCATCCCCATCGATTACCTGGCCAATGCCGCCATCGACCGAAAGCTCAAGAATCATTTTGGTTTACGGGAAGATGATGATGAGGGCCTTCGGCAGGCGCTTCATGTCGATTTCAGGGAGGTGACGGTTCCTTACATTGGGCCTGAATTGCACGCTCCACGCCCCGACCTGATGGTTGATCCGGCCTGGGGATTTCGGCGCAAATGGGTCACTCACGATTGGGGGGGCTACTGGGAATTTACGGACTTCCCCCTGAAAGAGCTGACAATGGAAAAGGCGGAAACCTGGCCGATGCCTTCCCCTGATGATTTTGATTACGCCGCGGTCGTTGACCAATGCCGCCAATGGGACGACCTGGCCCTGTATGTGGGAAACCCCGGCCTGGGCGACATGATGAATACCACCGGGTTCTGGTGCGGCATGGAAATCGCTTACATGAGCGTGGGGCTCCGGGATCCGGCCTGGCTGCGTCTGATCGACCGACGGCTGGACATCCAGTTGGAAATGACCGAGCGCATGTTGGAAATCGCCAAAGGCAGAATCGATTTTATGTGGCTGGGTGAGGATCTGGGGCAACAAACGGGCCCCCTGATCAGCCTCAAAGATTACCGAGAGGTCCTGCGCCCCCGGCACCAAAAATTTGTGGATCTGGCCAAAGCCTACGGCATTCCGGTGATGTTCCACAGCTGCGGGTCTTCAAGCTGGGCATTTGAGGATTTTATTGAGATGGGCATCTCTGCGGTCGACACCCTGCAGCCCGAAGTGGCCAACATGGATCCGGCTTATTTAAAAACGACGTACGGCGATCGGCTGGCCTTCCACGGAATGATTTCAACAGCCGGCCCCCTGGCCACCGGAACCGTGGACGAGTTTAAGAAATCCCTTCGGGAGATTCTTTCAATTATGATGCCGGGCGGCGGCTATTTTTTATCGCCTACACATGAGATTCAGGACAATACACCCCTCGAAAATGCCCTGGCGATGTACGAAATGGGACTCAAGTGGGGAACGTACTAATTTTTGCGGCAAAAAGAACACCGCGAATGCGCGAATGATTTCTGTAGGGGCTGTATCCAAAGTCTAATACTACGATCACGAGACTCATTTTTCTAAGACATGTCATTGCGAGTCCGCTTTCCCTCGACAGGCTCGGGAACCGCGGCGGACGCGGCAACTTTGTGAAAGATGTCATTGCGAATCCCGCCGGAGGCGGGTGAAGTTGGAAATGCGCCTTTGGCGTGCAATCTCATTGGGACAGAGAGATTGCTTCGTCGCTCATTCTTCAATCCTTGCAATGACAAATACTTATTTTTTCTGAAAGAAAGACTTTGGGCGCAGTCCTGTTTGGTGGGTGGCTAAAACCGAGAAAAACTGCTTTCTAAATTTGGCACAAATTTACGAGTCGGCAATGATTTGCTGATTCTGCAACCAACCGGCTCCCCCTTTTGAAGGGGGTTGGGGGGATGTTCTTTGGAGTTTCAAGTCTTAAAACAAAAAATAGAAAAGAACAAAAATTGAAAAAAATTACCTACGTTTTCTTTGCCGCTATTTTTATTATTGTCCTGTGGACGACACTGAGTTCATCAGCAACTAAGAACCCCAAAGACTGGCAACTCATTCTCAGCTCCGCAGAGCAGAGCGATGCGGCCGTTCAACTGGCTGTAGCAGATTTTATCCGGAGCGCAAAAAAACACAGAATTTCCGTTCCCCTCCGTTCAGACCAGTCCCGGCCGTCCGCTTGTGCCGTTCTTCTGGGAGATCCGCGTCGAAATGCCCAGACGGCGCGCTTTGTCTCAAAAAAGAGGGT
>JAADHR010000076.1 GCA_013151735.1 Calditrichota bacterium
CGTCGCTGAGTTTAACCATTTCCGGTTAACGTGGGTGCAACGGGTTAACGTATTTTCACCAAATATTTTTCAATCACTTTTGCAAAACCCGCAACGGTAGAGTTGTTTTGTATGTTTTCCTATTTCAATAAGAACTTACATATTTGTTTATTTTGTCTTTGTGCCTTTGTGTTTTCGTGGCTAATGAATTTTTCGGCCTAAAGTCCCAGCAGGCGCATGAACAGACGAATCAACGGATAGGCAAAAAGAACGGCCATCGCAATGGCAACCCATTTGAGGGACGATTTTTGTTCCGGGAACTCGTACCCGCAATAGGGACACACCTCGGCATCTTTCGGAACGGGCATCGCACAGCCGGGACATTCCTTTTCATCTTTTCCGATTTCCATCGAGTTTTTCCTTTTTATTCGGTTCAGGGTGATCCTTTTGTCGGCCAAAAACCTGTGTTTGCAGGGCTTCTTCAGCCTCATCAAATCGGGACAAATAATAGCGCAGTTTATTGTCAAAACTGGAGGTCAGATTCGTGAGTTTATATCCGATCTTCATTTGCTGATGCCAGGCAGTCAGGTCTTTCATCCGCAATGGCCCGTAGGCGCTTTCAAACACAACATCGCGCTTTTCGAATCGCGGCGGAATTCCCGGCGACGCTGTTTTTCGGTAGCCAAGGACGATGGTGGCGATGGGAATAACGCCCTCGGGAAGATGGAGCTTGTCTTTCAGGAAACGCGTGTCCAGCAGCCCGGATTTGCCGGTATCCGACAGCATCACCGAGGCGAGTCCCAGAGCTTCTGCAGCGACTGTCATGGCCATGGCGGCGAGGCCGACATTAAACACGGCCATGGTGTGCGCCAACAGGGTATTGGTTTTAAAGTCTGTCAGAATTTGGCCGATGCGGTGCACGTCGCTGCACACCATGATGGCGCGATTTCCATTAAAGGGGATTTTAGTACCGAACACATCTTGCCAGGTTTCCCGGGTAAATGTGATAAAAGACCACGTTTGCAAATTCACGGAGCTTGGGGCAAAGCGTCCCGCCTCGAGAATGGCGTTCATCGTGTCATCGGAAACAGGTTCGTCGGTAAACCGGCGGCAGCTCCGTCGGTTCACAAGCGTTTTAAGCACCGGGTTTTCGGACGCTTTGGCTGACACTTTGGGTTTCCCGGCAACGAGCTGCCAGGCATTCTTTAATAAAGAGAACATGTGCATTTCGTCATTTTTCTTCGATTTGATATAAAACACTCTTTAAGTATTGGTGTAATGTTTTCATGGCGTTGATGGCCATTTTCGCTTCTTCTCGAGTGGCCGACTGCCCAGGATATCGAAAAGCAATAGCAAAAGGATTGAGCAAAGCAAACATATTGCTATAAAAATCCATATCAGGTACAAAAGGCAACGCAAGTTTCATTAAAGCAAGCAAATCATGAACTTTTTGAAAACGAACACTTTTTTCTTGGAGAATTGCTTTTAAATCTTTCTCAATACATTGTTGGGCATGAAATCCGGCGGAATCGTAATTCGGATGTTTTCGTGCCCTGAACTCTCGCAAAGCACTATAGTAATCACCCTCTGCCTTTTCAATCCATTCCTTGGTTATGTCGTTCATATAATAGTTTCCCGTTATTGAGGACATCTTCAATAAAAAAATCACCGCTCTGTAAGCGCCTATTGATTTGTTCGGGTGTAATCACAATGATATCGAAAGGAAACGTGTGATCCAATAACAGGGCAATCTTCGAACTCAATTCCATTGTTGGTTGGCTTGTTTTTTTGATAACCAGTAAATCAACATCACTTTCGGGTGTGGGATTACCATAGGCATATGAACCAAATAAAATAATTTTTTCAGGATCAAATTCCTTTATGATTCGATAAACCTGCTCTCGAATTTCATCGATAGTTGCACAGCGTTTGCCAATAATGGACACTGTTTCACTCATATCTTGGCTCCTGTTTCAACGTTTTTCAACATCCCCGCTCGTGTGTTTAGAATTTCCCGTTTCAAATCGGGTTATCACTTCACCTACAACGGAATATTCCCATGTTTCTTTTTGGGATTGTGATCGACCTTATTTTGGGTCATTTCAAGTGCCCGAATCAATTTTGGCCGTGTTTCCGAAGGCTCGATCACATCGTCCACATACCCCCGCTCGGCTGCCACGTACGGATTAGCCAGTCGCTCGCGGTACTGCTCTTCTAACTTTTTCAGGGCTTCCTCAGGATTCTCGGCCTGTTTAATCTCCTTTCGGAAGATAATTTCCACCGCTCCCTTCGGTCCCATAACGGCAATTTCGGCGGTTGGCCAAGCGTAGTTCACATCTCCGCGAATATGCTTTGAACTCATCACGTCGTAAGCGCCTCCGTACGCCTTCCGCACAATCACGGTAATTTTGGGGACGGTGGCTTCGCTGTAGGCATACAAGAGCTTGGCTCCGTTTTTAATAATACCCCGCCATTCCTGATCGGTTCCCGGCAGAAAGCCCGGCACATCTTCAAACGTAATAATGGGGATGTTGAAGGCATCGCAAAAGCGCACAAAGCGCGCCGCTTTAATGGACGAGTCGATATCCAGAACACCGGCCAGATACGCCGGTTGATTGGCCACAATCCCCACGGAGCGACCGCCCAGCCGCGCAAAACCGACCACAATATTCGGCGCATAATTTTCATGAATCTCAAAAAACTCCCCATTGTCGAACACGTGTGTAAAAATTTCCTTCACATCGTACGGCTTGTTGGGATTGTCAGGAACAATGGTGTTGAGCTCCTTGTCCCTTCGATTGGGATCATCCCCGGTGTCGATAACCGGAGGGTCTTCCAGATTATTTTGGGGAATAAAACTTAGCAGCCGGCGCGTGGCCATGATGGCTTCCGCTTCGCTTTCGGCCACGAGATGCGCCACACCGCTCTTGGTTGCATGGGTCATGGCACCGCCCAATTCCTCAAAACTGACCGCCTCGTGGGTTACGGTTTTAACCACATTCGGACCCGTCACAAACATGTGGCTGGTTTTTTTGACCATGATGATAAAATCCGTAATGGCCGGGGAATAGACGGCCCCACCCGCACAGGGACCGAGAATCAGGGAGATTTGAGGAATAACGCCGGAAGCCAGTGTATTGCGCAAAAAGATATCCGCATACGCCCCTAAACTCACCACTCCCTCCTGAATACGGGCTCCACCGGAATCGTTGAGGCCGATGACGGGTGCCCCCATTTTCATCGCCATATCCATAATTTTGCAGATTTTCTGACCATGAGCTTCCGAAAGCGAGCCGCCCAGCACGGTAAAATCCTGTGAAAAGACAAATACCAGCCGTCCGTCAATCGTTCCGTAGCCGGTTACCACGCCGTCTCCGAGGAAGCGCTGTTTATCCAGTCCGAACTCCGTGGAGCGGTGGCGTACCAGCATATCGACTTCCTCAAAACTGCCTTCGTCCAGGAGGAGCTGCACACGCTCCCGCGCCGTTAATTTTCCTTTTTGGTGCTGGGCATCAATCCGTTTCTGTCCGCCCCCCAGAAGAGCCTCTGCCTTTTTTTCACGCAGACGCTTTATCTTGTCTTCAATGCTCATGAATGGGCCTCTTCATTTTCCTTGCTTAGTCGATTCTTTTTATACCAGTCCTTGATGTAGGCTACAATTTCATTGGTATTGGTACCGGGGCCAAACAGTTTGCCCGTCCCCATGGCCTCCAACTTTTGAATGTCTTCATCCGAAATAATGCCTCCCCCGGTCAGCAGCACATCGTCCAACCCCTTTTCCCGCATAAGCTCCAGTACCCGGGGGAAAATGGTCATATGCGCGCCGGACAGGATGCTCAGGCCAATCACATCCACATCCTCCTGCAGGGCCGCTTCCACAATCATTTCCGGCGTCTGGCGCAGACCGGCATAAATGACCTCCATTCCGGCATCCCGAAGCGAGGCTGCGATAACCTTGGCCCCCCGATCGTGACCGTCCAAACCGGGCTTGGCAATGAGCACACGAATCTTTCGATCTTGCATAAAAACACTCCTTTTATTTTGACAGGATAAACAGGATTGCGTGACGCTTGAATTCTCTCCGGCTTATCACAAACACATCCCCATTAATTTCGCCTGAATTCGTGAATCCGCGGCAATAAAATTTGGGATTAGAATATCGAAACCTCCCGGTACTCTCCAAATTCTTCCCGCAGCACCTGAATCATTTCGCCGAGGCTGGCGTACTGCCGGGCACAATCGATAAAACGGGGCATGAGATTGTCGCCCTCCCGCGCGGCGTTTCGCAATTTCTGCAAACAGGATTTTACCTTTTCATTGTCACGGGTCTCTTTCACTTTTTTTAGATTTTGAACCTGTTCCTTTTCCACTTCGGGGTCGATTTTCAAAATGGGAATGTCAATTTTTTCGTCTTCTTCCACGTACTCGTTCACGCCCACAATAATGCGCTCTTTTTTATCGATTTCTTCCTGATAGCGAAAAGCCGCATCCGCAATTTCTTTTTGAAAGAACCCCTTTTCTATGGCCGGAATCACTCCGCCCAGACTCTCAATTCGCCGGAAGTAGTCCTCTGCCTGTTGTTCCATTTTGTTGGTTAACGACTCCACAAAATAGGATCCGGCCAGCGGATCGATGGTATTGGCCACCCCAATTTCATTGGCGATAATTTGCTGGGTCCGCAGGGCAATTTTAACGGCCTTTTCCGAGGGCAGCGCCAGTGTTTCATCCATCGAATTCGTATGCAGCGACTGGGTTCCGCCAAGAACTCCCGCCAGGGCTTCGTAGGCCGTGCGTACGATGTTGTTCTCCGGCTGTTGAGCCGTTAGTGAGCATCCGGCGGTCTGGGTGTGAAAACGAAGCAGCCAGGATCGGGGATCTTTGGCTCCGTATTTTTCCTTCATGTGGCGCGCCCAGATTCGGCGGGCCGCCCGGAATTTGGCAATCTCTTCAAAGAAATCCAGGTGGGAATTAAAGAAAAACGACAGACGAGGCGCAAACTCATCCACATTCATTCCGGCCTTGATTCCGTATTCTACGTACGTGAAGCCATCCGCCAGGGTGAAGGCGAGTTCCTGAGCCGCTGTCGATCCGGCTTCTCGAATGTGGTACCCGCTAATGGAAATCGTGTTCCACAGGGGAACTTCGTCCTTACAAAAGGCCATGGTGTCTGTGATAATTCGCATGGAGGGTTCCGGCGGAAAAATGTACTCCTTTTGAGCGATGTATTCCTTCAGAATATCATTTTGAATGGTTCCCCGCAGTTGTTTGGACGGAACGCCCTGCTTCTCACCCACCACAATGTAGAAAGCCAATAGAATGGACGCTGGAGAATTAATGGTCATGGAGGTGCTCACCTTGTCCAGAGGAATCCCGTCGAAGATGATTTCCATGTCCTTGAGCGTATCCACAGCCACACCGCAAACACCCACTTCGCCGTGGCTTCTCGGGTGGTCGGAATCGTATCCCATCAGGGTCGGCAGATCAAACGCCGTGGAAAGCCCGGTTTCCCCGTGTTTGAGCAGATAATGAAACCGCTTATTGGTATCGCGGGGGGTGCCAAAACCGGCAAATTGCCGCATGGTCCAGAGGCGTCCGCGGTACATGTTGTAGTGGACACCCCGCGTGTAGGGATACTCCCCGGGAAACCCAATGTCTTTCAGGTAATCCGTTCCTTCCATGTCGTCGGGCGTGTAAAGCGGCGCCACCGGCTCGGAAGAAGTGGTCACAAATTTATCTTTGCGGTCACGGGATTTTTTTTGCATCTCCTGCTCCCACCGCTCTTTCTCTTTTTTTATCTTGTCGAGATCATCCATCGCCTTCTCCTTTTAAATAAAAAATATTTAGGCCACCAAGACTCTAAAACACAAAGGTTAAAATATCATTCTTTTAATTCCATCTTTTATGCGCGGCACATTAAAATTAATTAAAAATCCAAGGCGTTTACCTGTTAACCTAAGGTAACTCAACAATTGTGCCTCCCACACAGGATTCATTTCATCAACTGCTTTTAACTCACAGATAACCAAATCTTCAACTAAAACATCCAATCGAAATGCCTCTTCCAATTTAATTCCATCGTAAATAATTGGAATCTCAACCTGTCTCTTATAAGTCAAATTCCGTTTCGATAATTCATGACACAAGCAAATTTCATACACTCTTTCCAATAATCCCGGACCCAATTTGTAATGAACCTGAAAAGCCGCATCGACAATCTGACTGGCAATTTCTTCCTCTTTTTTTGAAGGTTTTTTGTAATCCATTTCTTCCTTCGAGCCTTTGAGTCTTGGTGGCCATTTTTTTATTTCACAAAGTCCTTCAATAATTGCTGAAGGGTTTTTTGACGGGTAAGAATCTCCTGTACGCCGGACGTGAATTTCTCTTCCTTTTCAGCATCCCAGTATGTGTTTAATATCTGCTCGTTCAGGTATCGCCGGATACGGCTTTCAATGCGCTGCTTAAATTTTCGATCCAGAATATGCTTTTCTTTCTGATAACGCTGAAATTCTTGCAGGGTCTCGTAGAGTTCTGCAATCCCTTTGCCTTCACTGGCAACGGTCTGAAG
>JAADHR010000077.1 GCA_013151735.1 Calditrichota bacterium
GAAAAGGACCTCAGGCGCTGGGCGGAGGATTGTGTGGCAACCATCAAATTGGTGGAGGTCCGGCGGCAAATTGACGAGGTGCGCCAGGCCATGCGTCAGGCTCAGATGGGCGGCGGAGCGGACGTGACCGCATTAAACCAAAAGTACCTGGAGCTCAAAAAGAAGGAACTGGCCATCCGGCGGCATGACTTTATCGAAAACAAAAAAGACACAGACGACATCCCGTTTTAATTTCCCACGAATGGACACGAAAGAAATAAAAACACGGTATTGGTTAAATGGGTCTCGCTTTTTTCTAATGGCATTTCCATTCTTTTTTGACTTGCCTCGATTTTTAGAGGCTGTGCAAAAAGACCACAAATCATATTATTTCATGGAATCCACGGGTAGGCAATTTCCGTCAATCTAACGAGTATTAAATTTCGAATAATCTCAGCAATTTCAATCTGTTAACCTTTCGTACCTACGGCACTTATAGTAATGGGGTACCCTATTCACACCAAACCTTTCGCGCCTAACGGTGCTCTCATTACACAGATTGATTAATTCTCAGTTAACAATAATAAATACAGTCCCTTAGGGACGATAGGTTTGTAGCCTTTTTTCTTTTGGCTTGCCTGGGGGACTCTTTTCCCAGGGCGTTGCCCCGGGCTCGTTTATTTCAGCCCGTTGGGCTGAGAAATCGGCAACTTTCAGTCTGCCTTCGTTTGGGGCTTCCAAAGCCCCGGAGGGGCGGAATACCTAAGCCCGGGGCAGCGCCCCGGGAAAGGGTGAATGGCCAATTTTTCCCAAGCCCTGTAAGGGCGAAATAAACTCATCGTCCGGTTAATCCGCCAGGGGGATTACCTATGGTGGTGGTTTGACATCAACAAAAACACCAACACTGAAAGTGTTAAACATAAACAAATCCGGCTGTGTTGAACCCCTTCGGGGTTCGATATTTTCCTATTCCGCAAAGAATCTACAATTGTTAAACATCTTCGATGTTTTTTCTAAAATCAATTTTTTTACCCGGTGTTCCGGTGACGTCTGTTTTTCTCACGCAGAATGAATTTCCGAGTTTGGATTCCAGATAGGTTACAACTCTGAGAGTTTTGCTCCCTTTGATTCGTTTCAGGACAAACGCGTCGGGGCAACGGATAGGTGAATAAGCGCTTTCGTTATTGATAAAAAGCACGCATTTATCCGAAGAACCTTGGGATAATTCATGTTCATTCGTGGGTCACTTTTTCTCCGGGAAGCGGCTCATCATGTATTCCGCCAGCGCTGTAATGGTGAGACTCGGATTGACCCCCAAATTGGCCGGGACAATCGACCCGTCAATGACATACAGATTCTCATAATTGAAAACCTTCCCATCAAAATCGATGACGCCCCTGTCCGGCGATTCACCCATCGAACATCCGCCTAAAATGTGCGCGGTGGTGGCCACTCCAAACAACACCTCCGGCAACATGGACATCGGTTCGCCGTGAATTTTTTCCGCCATCATCCGAAAGGCTTTGTTCGCAACCGGCATGTATTTCGGTACCTTGGCGCCCGTCTGCCAATCCGTTGTAAAGCCCTTTCGGCCAAACAGAATCCACCGGCGCTTGTAAGAAAGCCGCAGGTAATTGTGGGTGGGCTGCATGACGAGCAAAATGGCGGATTTCTTGGCAAATCCGAAAGGCCAGAGCGATCGCAAGAAACGAAGCGGGTGCCGAAGAATGGTCCCGAGCCACCAGAGCTGCCGGGGGATTCCCTTCCCGCCTTCGGTTAAAACGGTTTTCAGAATGCCCTGAGCGTCCTGACCGGCCCCGTATCGGACGACCTCGATGTGCGTATTTTCATCCACATCCACGCCGGATGTAATGGCCACGCCCTTGGAGCAATCGAGATTCGGATCTCGTGTGGAAGCGCCTCCCAGCGCCTCGGAATTGGTTCGCACGAAATCGCCCAGCGTATCAGACAAATCCGGCAGGGATCCCTTTTCTTTGAGCTTCAGAAGCAGACGGACCGTTCCCAAAACACCCCCGGCAAAGATAACGCCTTTGGAACGAAATTCCCTTTTGGGGTGAAGCCATCCCGTTGATTTTCGGGTGACAATTTTATACGTCGTTCCTTCAGGAAGGACATCCACAGCCTCTGTTTCCGGGAAAATCTCAACGCCCAGTTGTTCGGCCAGGTACAGGTAATTTTTATCGAGGGTATTTTTGGCATTGTGTCGGCAGCCCACCATACATCCGCCGCAGAAAACACATCCGCTTCGGCGGGGGCCCTTGCCGTCAAAATAGGGGTCCTCCACCTCCACGTCGGGTTCGCCGAAGAAAATACTGAGCGGGTGTTTTTCAAAGGTGTGTCCCATCCCCAGATCTTCTGCAATTTCCTTTAATTTGTAATCGGTGGGATTCATGGCTTCTTCCGGCGGCAAGGCCGCCCCCAGCATTTTGTAAGCCAGGTCGTAAAAGGGTTTGAGTTTTTCCTTGGTGAGGCTTCCCCAGCGCGGGTCGTCAAAGGCCTTATCCGGGGGAACCGGCAGGGTGTTGGCGTACACCAGGCTCCCGCCGCCCACACCGGCTCCGTGGAGTACAAAAACGTCCTTGAGCAGGGTCATGCACTGGATTCCGTACATGAAGAGTTTAGGCATCCAGTAGAATTTGTGAAGCACCCAATTTGTTCTGGGAAAATCGGAAGGCTGCCAGCGTTTCCCTTTCTCGAGCACGGCCACATGATAGCCCTTTTCGGCCAGCCGAAGGGCTGAAACACTTCCGCCAAAACCCGAACCAATAATAATGTAATCGTACATGGTGTAAACCCTTTTTTATTACCCACGAATTTTCACGAATGGACACGAAGAAAAAACAAGTCGAGATAATTAGTGATAATTAGTGAAAATTAGTGGGCCATTCATTCTATGCCATCTTAACGAAAAAATAACCAAAAATCAAGCGAAAAGTTTTCCATTTGGATAATGACGAGAATTATTGCAGCTATTTAACAATTTACTTTTTGATTTTCGTGAAAATTTTTATATATTATATATCTATAATAGATAAAATAACTTACCTGCGTATGGCTTCAAACGGGAAAAACAGCGGATGAAAATTCTAAAAGGACTCTCTGTTTCAGAAGGAATCGCCATTGGCAAAGCACTGGTGCTTACGCCCGATTTTATGGACGTGCCGCCGAGGAAGCTTCGTGCCAATCAGGTGGAAGCCGAAGTCCGGCGATATCTGAAATCCCTCGATGCAACAGCCAGGCATATTCAGCAAAATAAGGAACAGGCAGAGAAGGACCTGGGTAAGGTCACCAGCCAGATTTTTGATGCCTATGCGGAAATTATTAATGACCCCTTTTTCAGAGAGGAAATTCCGGAGCGCATTCGAAAAGAGCACCTGAATGCAGAAGCCGTGCTTCGAAAAGCGGTTCTGGAATACAGCCATTCTCTGGAATCCGCAAAAGATGACTATTTGAAAGAACGTTTGAATGATATTTTCGCTGTGGAGCGCTGGATTCTTCGCTGGCTTTCATCGCCCCACAAGCGGTTCTTATTTGCCCCTCCTGAAAATGCTGTTTTAATGGCCCGGGATTTGTTGGTTCAAATGGTCATGAACATCGATCGGAAACGCATTATTGCTATCGTAACGGAGAAAGGGGGCCTCACAGGTCACGCCGCCATTTTGGCCCGATCGTATCACATCCCCGCCATTGTTCAGGTAAAGGGGCTTCTGGAGGAAGTCAAAGACCGGGCTCCGGTTATTGTGGACGGGGATTCCGGAAAGGTAATTGTCGACCCGCAGCCCGAGACGGTACAAAAATATCGCATGAAGCTCCAGGAAGAGCTGGAACACTGGCAGATTCTGCAGAAAAAGCGGTTCGAACCGGCCGTTACCCGGGACGGACACCAGATCAAAATTCTGGCCAATATCGGCTCTGCCGACGAGGCACGGGAGGCGCTCGAATACGGGGCGGAAGGAATCGGTTTGTATCGGACCGAATACTCGTTTATCGAGGCCGGTAAATTTCTTGATGAGAAAGAACAATTTGAAATTTACCGCGAAATCATCGATATAATGAAAGGGAAGGAAGTCACCATTCGCACGCTGGATGTGGGGGCGGATAAATTACTTTTTCGGGAACAACAAACGCCGGAGGTCAATCCCCTGCTGGGACTTCGTTCCATTCGGTATTTTTTGACCAAGGATAGAGCGAATTTTGAACAGCAGCTCCGCGCGATTCTTCGCGCAAGTGCCTACGGATCCGTAAAAATTCTCTATCCCATGGTCACGACCATGGAGGAAGTCAATACCATCGTTCGGGTGTATGAAAAGGTACGGAAACACATGCTCCAGGAAGGCATCCCCATTCACAAACGAATCAAACGGGGGGTCATGATTGAAATTCCGTCTGCAGCCTTGCTGGCCGATCATTTTATTGCAAAGTGTCAGTTTTTGAGTATCGGTACAAATGATCTGATTCAATATACCCTTGCGGTGGATCGCAACAATGGGGCGGTTGCGGAATTGTATCAGCCGCTGAACCCCTCCATTTTGCGGTTGATTCGAATGACTGCGCAAGCCGCTGCGGGTGCGAAAGAAGAGGTGTCGGTTTGCGGCGAAATGGCCTCGGAACCGACGTATGTTCCTCTGCTCATTGGATTGGGAATTCGCACCCTGAGCATGAATCCTGTGGCTGTGCCGGTGGTGAAGGATGTCATCCGGAATCTTTCACTGGAAGAATGCCGGAAAATGGCGGAACAGGCCGTGCAATGTGCAACGGTAGATGACGTATTAACTATTTTAAGGGCATGAGGACACCACCCATTTCCCCGGACCGGCGTCTCAAGTGTAAGCCTTTAAAAAAGCTTGAATATTTGCGTTTCCTGTGCTATTTTTTAGACTAAAGATTTAGTTTTGATGTTACCATACAATGGCCCTATTCAAAGATTTCAGGAGGACAATAGATGTCTCTTTTAAAAGTAAGAATTTACGGAGATCCCGTATTGCGGCAAATGGCAGAAGAGGTGTCCGCAATTGATGAGACTGTCCGTCAATTGGTGGATGGCATGTTTGATACGATGTATGCGGAAGACGGTGTGGGGTTGGCTGCTCCTCAAGTGGGTGTTTCCAAGCGCATTTTTATTATTGATTTGAGTGAAGTCGAAGGCGAACCCGAAGAACCCATGGTCTTCATCAACCCGAGAATCATCTGGAAATCGGATGCGACCAGTATTGCAGAAGAGGGGTGCCTGAGTATTCCCGGAATTCGGGAAGACGTGAAACGATCCAAGGAAGTGGAAGTGGAGGCGTTGAATGAAAAGGGCGAACGGGTGCATTACAAGGCAACGGGGTTGTTTGCCCGCGCAATTCTCCATGAAAACGATCATTTAAAAGGCGTCCTTTTTGTGGATTATCTGGGATCGGTTCGAAAAATGATGATTAAGGATCAATTAACAGAATTAGAACGACGATCGAAAATGGAACAAGAGGCCGCTTAGCGGACAGGGAGAATAAAAAATGATGGTTGTATTTTATATACTGGGTGGTACGGCTTTATTTGTTGCCGGCTGGCTTTTTGCCAATGTATACAAACAGCGGCGCACGCAAAAAACGCTTTACCGGGCAGAGGATATCATTAAGCAGGCCACCCGGCAGGCGGAGAAGCAAAAAAATCAGATTATTCTTCAGGCAAAGGAAGAAAAATACAGAATTCGGGAATCCGTTGAAGCCGAATTCAGGGAACAAAGAAAGGCTCTTGAAGAAGCGGAGCGAAAGCTTCAGCAGCGGGAAAAGAATCTGGACAATCAATCGGATTATTTGAACCGGAAAGAGCAAAAACTGATCAATCAGGAAAAAGAACTGGCGCGCCTGCGCGAAGAATATGAAAACAAAAATGCTCAGGTGAAGGAAATCCTGCAAAAGCAGATGCTGGAACTGGAGCGCGTGGCAGGCCTTTCCATCGATGAAGCACGGAAGATTCTGTTCAAGAATATTGAACATGACACCAAACTGGAAGCGGTGCATCTGACACAATCCATTCTGACCGACGCCAAAGAAAACGCGGTCAAAGAAGCGAAGAAAATTATTACCGAAGCAATTGAAAAAGTGGCTTCCGACCACACCGTGGAATCCACGATATCCGTGGTGAATCTGGACAATGAGGATGTAAAGGGGCGAATTATTGGCCGGGACGGCCGGAATATTAAGATATTTGAAACACTCACCGGCGTGAAGGTAATTGTGGATGATTCACCGGAAGCGGTGGTCCTTTCCGGGTTTGATCCCGTGCGGCGCGAAATTGCCCGCATTTCCCTTGAGAAACTCATTCGGAACGGAAAGATCAATCCCCAGCGGGTAGAGCAGGTGATCAAACAATCCGAAAAGGAGATGGAACAGATCATCTGGAAAGCCGGAAACGAAGCCATTCGCGAGGTGGGTGTCGGAAAGGTCCATCCGGAAATTGTCAAGATGTTGGGCCGGCTAAAGTACCGTACCAGTTACGGCCAGAATGTGCTCCAGCACTCCAAAGAAGTGGCCTTCCTGACCGGTGCCATGGCGGCTGAACTTGGGTTCGATGTGCGGCTTGCAAAACGGGCCGGTTTGTTCCACGACATCGGAAAGGCCATCAGCCAGAATTCCGAAAGTACGCACACACAAATTGGTGTGGAACTGGCCAAGAAATACCGGGAGCATCCCGTCGTCATTAATGCGATTGCTTCGCACCACGAGGATGAGGAGCCCACACATCCCATTTCCATTCTGGTTTCAGCAGCCGATTCCATTTCGGGGTCGCGGCCCGGTGCCCGCCGTGAAACCCTGGAGGGCTATGTCAGGAGGATTGATCGTCTGGAAAAACTGGCCGATTCGTTCGAAGGTGTAGCAAAGGCCTACGCCATTTCGGCGGGACGCGAGGTTCGCGTCATTGTAGAGCCGGAAGATATTTCGGATGAGGAGGCTTTCGTTTTGGCGTCGGACATTGCCCACAAAATTCAATCCGATATGGAATATCCCGGTCACATTAAAGTAACCGTGATCCGAGAAACGCGAGCGATTCAATATATTTAAAATAGTGTAAAAAGAAGAAGGTGACAGAAAATGTCACCTTTTTCGTATTCATAAAGAAGGAGAATCTTATGGATCAAATGACATTAGAAGACATTCAACAACTCCCCAAAGCGGAATTGCACGTTCATTTGGATGGCTCGATCCGCCCGGAAACGTTGTTGGACCTGGCCAAAAAACAAAAAATCGATTTACCCTTTTCAGATGTTCCCTCCCTGCGAAAATATTTGCAGGTGGGAAAAGTGGTTACCGATTTGGAAGCCTACATCAAACGGTTTGATATTACTCTCAGCGTCATGCAAACGGAGGCTGCTCTTTTCAGAACGGCATTTGAGTTGGCAGAAGATGCGGCCCGGGAAAACATCCGGTTGCTGGAGATGCGGTTTTCTCCCATTCTTCACACCAGAAAAGGCTTAAATTTGGAAACCATCATGGATGCCACCATCGAAGGGTTGCGGGCGGCAGAGAATAAATACAACATCCGTACGGGTGTTATTGTGTGCGGGATTCGCCACATGGAACCGGAAACCTCCCTGCAGTTGGCGGAGTTAACAGTGGCGTACAAGAACCGCGGGGCCATTGGTTTCGATCTGGCCGGGGCGGAATACAATTACCCGGCCAAGCACCACGTGGAGGCCTTTTACACCATTCGGAACAACAATATCAATTGCACCGTACACGCCGGCGAAGCCTACGGACCCAAGAGCGTTCACCAGGCCATTCACTACCTGGGAGCACATCGCATCGGGCATGGGACCCACCTGATCGAAGACATGGATTTAATGGATTACGTAAATGACCACCGGATTGCCCTGGAAATTTGCCTGAGCAGCAACCTGCACACCGGCAGTATTCAATCGCTGCACAACCATCCCCTGCGCCGGTTTCTGGATTACGGGCTTCGGGTTACCCTCAACACGGACAACCGCCTCTTCTCAGATACGACCGTTTCCGAAGAAATTGATCTGGCGCAAAGAACATTTAATTTGACCGAAGAAGAGATTAAAAAAATTGTGATGTTTGGCTTTAAGAGCGCATTCATGCACTATCGG
Organism: Calditrichota bacterium; assembly: GCA_013151735.1. NCBI lineage: Bacteria > Pseudomonadati > Calditrichota > Calditrichota bacterium. The sequence continues at coordinate 8,093 of JAADHR010000077.1, forward strand.
GAACGGAAAAAACTCCTCTTAAAGATAGCGGACGAATTACACACGTCCTGTTTATAAGCCGGCCTGAGATTCCGAAAGTGACAGGACGAATGCCCTGTTTGAATTGAATGTCTGACACTGGTCGTCAAGTCACCGCCACCGGTCGCTGAGCGGAGTCGAAGCGACCGAGGCGAAAAGGGGTCGTTTCGATACGATGACCGGCCTTTGGACCTTGCTCAGGATAAACTCCGTCGAAGGCCGGTGCCAGAGCGGAGTCGAAGGCCGGTCATCACCC
>JAADHR010000078.1 GCA_013151735.1 Calditrichota bacterium
TTAATACAATATTTTCAGTACACAAAAATAGGCTCTACAAAAATGTAAGGAGGTACCTGGTGAAAAGGGTAGGCTTTTTTCTACGGCGGGTGGGGGCGTTTGTAACGGTTTGGGCCGTTTTAGGCATTTTTATGCTTCCCCTTCGGGCGGAAACAATTACCAACACAACCGGACAGCTCGAAGTTTCAGTGCAAAAATCAACAGGCCAATATACCCTATTGTGCAAACGGTTTCATTGGCGCTTTTCGGGGACAATTACCCATCCGATTCTTACGCTTCAAAAAATCGACGGCCGGGACGGCATTGGCCCCTATCAGGCGCTGGTGTTTCAGTGGAAGGAGACCGTTCCGCTTCAGGCCAGCATTCACCTTTACAGCAATAAACCGGTGGTTTTGTTTGACCTGACGTATTTGAAGGAATCCGACCAACCGGCTTCCCCATTCCCGGCCTTTTCAAAATTTCCGACTCTTCAGCCGCTGAGTTTTGAGGATCATTCCTTCGCCCGCCAGCGGTTTTCACTGGAAGAAAACGCGACTCCCTGGTTGTTTTTCAATAAAAAGGACGACGCCTTTCTCGTCTCACCGGCGGATCATTTTATGATTGCCCGCATGACCGGAGCGAAAACCGGGCAATTGCTCAGCGGGATGAATCCGGGGGTGCACGCCCTGCCCAGTGGATTTCATCACCGGACCCTTTTGGTGCTGGGCAAGGGCATCAATCGGGTGTGGGATGCCTGGGGCAGGGCTCTTACGGATCTCCAGGGGAAAAAGCGCCCGTCCAATGATGCGGACGTCGGTCTGAAATACCTGGGTTACTGGACGGACAACGGCGGAACGTACTATTACAATTTCGACCGACAAAAAGGGTACGAAAAAACGCTGCTCGACCTCATGGCCTACTATCAGAAAAAGGGCCTGCCGTTTCACTATTTGCAACTCGACAGCTGGTGGTATCCGAAAACGTTTACCAGTCCTGCCGGGAAGAAACCGGAGCAGCCCCACCCGCGCAATCCAAACATGCCGACTGCGGGCCAATGGAACCGCTACGGCGGAATGCTGGCATACAAGGCAGATCCGTACGTATTTCCTGACGGTCTGGGAGGTTTTCACCAAAAATTGGGTCTTCCGCTCATTACCCACAACCGTTGGATTGATGTGGAAAGTCCCTACCGCCAAAAGTACAAAATTTCCGGTGTCGGTGCGGTAGACCCCAAGTGGTGGGATGACGTGATTGGGCAGATTGCGGCCTGGGGTGTGGTCACCTACGAACAGGATTGGTTGAGCGCCATTTACAACAATTCCCCGGACATGCAGACCACCGTGTGGGCGGGAGACGCCTTTATGGGAAACATGGCCCGCGCCTGCCGGGAAAACGGGCTAACCATGCAATATTGTATGGCCCAGCCGCGGCATTTTTTGCAAGGTTCCAAATACGGGAATCTGACCACGATTCGGGTGAGCGGTGACCGGTTTAAACGAAAAGCCTGGATTCATTTTTTGTTTACGTCCCGGCTGGCCAGTGCTCTGGGGATTTACCCCTGGACGGACGTTTTTCGAAGCTGGGAGGTTCCCAACATGCTGTTGGCCACGCTTTCCGCCGGCATGGTAGGAACGGGAGATCCTATTGGGAAAGAAGACGCGGAAAATATTTTTCGGGCCGTTCGGAAGGACGGCGTCATTGTGAAACCCGATATTCCTCTGGTCCCTACGGACGAAACCTACTGGGCGCTTTCCGAAAATCCCAAGGCTCCAATTGCAGGATGGACCCTGACTAATTTTGGCAAACAAAGGGTGTACTACATTTTTCTCTGGAACCCAAACCAGAAGGCGCAGAAAGTGGTCGTAAATCCTGAGAATTTTGGGCTGAATCAATCAGCCGTGCTTTATGATTATTTTTCCGGCAAAGCCAAAATTTTGAAAAAAGGCAAAAAATTGAAGCGAAAGCTGGCCGCCTATCGTCTGGATGATCCCCTTGGAGCGAAAAAAACGGATGATTGGGCCTATTTTGTGCTGGCCCCACTCACTCCTTCGGGTATAGCCCTTATTGGAGATGTGCACAAATTCGTTCCCGCCGGGAAAAAACGTTTGAACCGTCTGGACCCGTTTCCCGGAGGGTTGAAAGCTGAAGTGCTTTTTGCAAAGGGTGAGCAAGAGGGTGAGCTTCTGGGTTTTGCCAAGAAAAAGCCCACTATTTTGGCACAGAAAGGCCGGGCCGAGCTCATTTCATTTGACAGGAAATCGGGTTTGTTTCGGGTAAGGGTTTCACCCGACGTCCATACGTCCTGGCAAAAATCTCCCGGCGGAAATTGGATTAAAACCGCCGCGTTGAAAATTGTAGCGAGGTGACTGGGGAATCCCCCTGCCCATGATTTGAATCCCGGGCAAATTAAAGAAAACACGAAAGGTAAACCGTTAAAACGGTTTTTAAGATGCTGCTTTTAAAATGTTGAGAGATTTTACAGGGAGTTTTCTCTTTTTCGCTGATGGAAAGCGGAGGTCTAAAAGGTTTGATAGGTTAGGAGTAAAATTCAAAACTCGAATCAATTTTTGGGATGAATATTTTAAATTTAAGTATTTCACTGCTCTTGTGAGGATAAATCAAAATTTGATTTGAATGATTTAATTCATTCTGTTGGTAATTTCGACTTTGCTTAGCCACAGGGAGAAGTAGCCCACGATTTCAATCGTGGGTAAAATTAGGAGAGAACAAGAAAGAGAAACCGTTTCAACGGTTTTGGGGAGGGAAAAATGTCTCATTCATTAATCCATATTTGGATTCACGGTATTTTTAGTACAAAAGACAAACAACCGCTGATTCATTCGAAAATTGAAAAAAAACTCTATTTTCACTTGAAGGCACATTTAGAAACTCATCTATCTTGTAAAGTGCGAGTCATTAATGGGACAGAAAATCACGTTCATGTGTTATTTTTACTTGGTCAAAATCATTCTATTCAAGAGATCTTTAAGAATTTAAAAGGGGAATCGTCACATTGGGTTAATCAACAGGATTTACTTACGAGAAAATTCGCCTGGCAGGTGGGTTACAGTGCGTTTTCGGTGAGTGAATCCATGGTTGAAACTGTGGAAAGATACATTAAAAATCAAAAAAATCACCACAAGAAATGGTCGTTTTCGGAGGAATGCGCGCTATTTTTTAAAAAAATACAAATGAATCAGGTAAACCGTTAAAACGGTTTTTGAGAATAAGAGTCAAACAATAGGATTGGAGAAATGAGACACGTTCAAAAGTTGGTTGGAATTTTTCTTGCGATTGGCCTTATTGGGGGACTGGGAAAACCAACCCCGCTTCCGGCCAAATCCAAAAAATCCATTTACCACAAGGGCTGGATTGATCTGAATAAAAACGGAAAAATGGATCCCTACGAAAATCCTGCCCTGCCCATTGAAAAGCGGGTGGACGACCTTTTGGCCCGCATGACGCTGAACGAAAAAACCTGCCAAATGGCGACCCTTTACGGCTATTCCAAAGTGGCCAAAGACCAGCTTCCCACGCCGGAATGGAAAACCGCCATCTGGAAGGACGGCATCGCCAACATCGATGAGCACCTGAGCGGCGATACACGCCGCGATTTTCCGCAAACCCCTTACGCCTGGCCGCCCTCCAAACATGCCTGGGCTCTGAACCAGGTGCAAAAATTCTTCATTGAAAATACCCGCCTGGGAATTCCGGTGGATTTTACCAACGAGGGCATTCATGGCGTGAAAAACATCGGCACGACCTGTTTTCCGGATCCCCCGGCCCTGGGCAGTACCTGGGATGTGAAACTGCTGACCCAGATTGGGCACGTCACGGGCCAGGAAGCCCGGGCCCTGGGTTACACCAATATCTACGCCCCTATTTTGGACATGGCCCGCGACCCCCGCTGGGGCCGCGTGGTGGAAAACTTCAGCGAAGACCCGTACCTGACCTCCGAATTGGCGGTTGCCATGAGTGGGGCCATGCAGGCCGAGCACATCGTGTCCACGCCCAAGCATTTTGCCGTGTACGGTGTACCGGAGGGCGGACGCGACGGACGGGCCCGAACAGCTCCCCACGTGACGCCTCGCGAACTGGAAACCATCTACCTGACCCCTTTTCGGGCGGTGTTTACCCGGGCCCACGCGCTGGGCGTCATGAGTTCGTACAACGATTACAACGGAATCCCGATTACCGGAAGCTGGGATTTTCTCACGCACAGGCTCCGCCAGAAATGGGGCTTTCGGGGCTACGTCGTGTCTGATAGCCGCGCGGTGGGTTTTCTGTGGAGCAAACACCACGTGGCGGCGACGTACAAGGAAGCCGTGCGCCAGGCGGTTCAGGCCGGGTTAAATGTGCGGACCGATTTTACCCCGCCGTCCGATTTCATTTTGCCGCTGCGGGAACTGGTGCGTGAGGGCAAAGTTTCCATGAAAACCATCAACGAGCGGGTGCGCGATGTCCTGCGTGTGAAATTCTGGCTGGGCCTTTTTGATCACCCGTACGTGAAGCACCCAAAACAGGGAGATCGGGTGGTGCACTCGGCCGAACATGTGGCACTATCCCTAAAGGCCAGCCGGGAAGGCCTGGTTCTCCTCAAAAATAAAAACAATCTTTTGCCGTTACGGAAGGATTTAAAAACGATTCTTGTAACCGGACCTAACGCCAACGAAGCCCATCTGGTGTCCGGGAAGTATGGCACGGTAAACGTAACCCTGACTACTGTCCTGGAGGGCATTCGCAAGGAGGTTTCTTCTCATACGAAAGTGCTGTACACCAAAGGGTGCAACATGGTAGATAAAAACTGGCCCCGGAGCGAGCTTTTCCCCAAACCTCCTACCGGAGAGGCCGCCGCCGAAATTCGAAAAGCGGCTTCCATGGCGCAGAAGGCTGACGCAGCCATTGTAGTGGTGGGTGAAAATCGGAAAATTGTGGGCGAAAGCCGTTCCCGAACCAGTCTCAATTTGGCGGGATTTCAGCGGAATCTGGTACAGGCGGTGGTAGCCACCGGCACACCGACCGTGGTTGTGCTCATTAACGGGCGTGCTCTTACTATTAATTGGATTGCTCAGCACGTGCCGGCCATTCTGGAGGCGTGGTTTCCGGGGGAACAGGGAGGGACGGCCATAGCCGAGGCGCTTTTTGGGGATGTGAATCCGGGCGGCAAACTGCCGGTTACCTTTCCGAAAACGGTGGGTGAAATCCCGATGGCTTTTCCCCACGCACCCGCTTCCTGGGC
>JAADHR010000079.1 GCA_013151735.1 Calditrichota bacterium
TTTCGCCATCGTCGCCAACGCCGATGTCACGGGCTGATCCCGGCATTTTTTCCCATTTGGCGCCGCTGATGTCAAACGTCAGGTCGGCATTTCCCGAATTGCTGATCGTGAACGACTCGACTGCCGATGCGCCGCCTGCCACCGAATCGGCGATTGCATTTGGATTGACAGCAATATCCGGGACGTCACTTGAAAACATGACGGCAAATTCGGAGAGATGGTTCACCGTTCCACAGATGATATTTGTGCCTGTATTCAATGATGTCGTAATATCTTTCCACGCGCCCGGCGGATTTTCATACACCTGCAGCTTCAGCGCTGCTTCCTGCGCCTGCGTCATGCCGGTATCATCATAATGAATACAAATTTCGATAGTACCGGTGAAGGCTGCTGTGGTTGTGATAGTATAATAGACCGGGTTGGCCGCCGGTGTGATGGTGAATCCGTTTGGCGGGGGCGTCCCGGTAGTTGAAGTGGTCATTTTCGTATTGCCGGAAGTCACAACATTTCCGAATGTAATACCGGAACCATTTCCCAGGTCGACCTGAATATTTGTCCCGACCTGGGTGTTTTCCGAAGACGGTACCATAGTGTTCAAAATATTTCCATAAATATCAAAATCCTGGGTGTTAAAATTACGTTTATCCTCCCAAACGACCAACGCTTTCGGCTCTTTAGAGCTAACTGCGATTGCAGGATTAAAAGGATCTTCACTTCCAGTAACAGCAGAAAGGATTACGTTGTCAGGTACTGAGGAGATTAGATCATCCGAACCTTTGGCATTTCCGCGGATATGATTAACATTTGTATCATTTTGAGGTTCCGGGCCGGGTGTTTCCCGCCAGGCCACCATAAATTTATTGGCAGCATCATTATAGTCTACTACCGGATTCCAGGTTTTGGCATAAGTAGAATACGCCCAGTGGGCCCATATTTTTGAAATGGGAAAAGTCTCTGTAGAAACCCCATCTGTTGTGAGGTAATCAATTTTAACGGCATCAACAATCCCGCACCAGATTCCGGTCCATTGAAGACTTTGCCAGGTCATATTTTTGTCCTTGTCAGCCCAAACGACTAAGAATACCGGTTCATTATTCCAGTAACCGAAGGCTAAATCAAAACCTTCTGAAGCGCCTATTTTAGATTGCTGAAAAGGGATTGCATCCCAGGTCGCACCACTTTGAGGATTTGTCATGGTAACCATTAATTGGCCGTCACTATCCAACATTTTGAGATGACCGGGATCATCCAATGCCATAAGATATCGTCCGAATGGTGTTTCAGAGGATACTACCGGCGCATACGCAATTGAATATGTAAAATCATATAATTGGTTAGTGTGAAACTCGGAAATTGTTTGTATGGTATTTATTGGCTGCCCGGCCGGGTCGATTTTTCGGGAATATAAACGGATATCGTATCCACCGGAAGTATAAGAACTATCTCTTTTTCCTCCGACGACCAGATAATTTGTTGATTTCGAATTGTAAAGAACCGTTGGCGTATTTGCATTTGGAATTAATAACGTTGTTCCTCCGATTTTACTTCCCGTAGCAGACAACCGCTGGCCATAAATACTTAAATCGGGAGCAATACCGGAGACAAAGACAACCAGATACTCATTTTTTTGTGGATTATACGCTACTGAAGGCAAACCCTCCGCATAGTCTGAGATAGTAAAAACAGTGCCTGTCTGGCCCAAATGGTCAACTCTCATAGCCAAAAGTCTTTTCATTTGACTTGAATAGGAGTTCAGCCAAACAACTAAATATTCATCGTCGTTAGAATTGTAAACGACATCAGAACCGTAATCTTTCGCACTACCCTGATAAACGGGGAAATCAGCAAAAGCCGGAAAAGTTAATAGTAAGATGAATAATAGAATTGAAATACCGGAATATTTTTTCATAGCAAACCTCCTTTGGGGGTAATTCTTATAATCTATTTCTATTCTTATTACGTACAATGTGATGAATTACATAAAATGTTTTATGGCTCTGCCGGTTTTTTTATGGAAGAAGGGGGAAATTTTTTCTGCAGACAGGAGCCCGCAGTCTGCTCATGGCGATTTTTTTGAGAGGCTCCTTCGCATGGGGCATTATTAACAACGTTGGGCTAAAGCCCGGCAGGCTGGAGCATTTTTTTCTTCACAGGCTCATACCCGAAGCGGATTTTTTCCGCAAAAAAGCCTGTAGAAAATTCCGTTGCATTTCGTTGCTGCAACACTTACATTATTGAAAATGAAAAATTTTATGTAATCCGACGGGTGGTTTCGTAGTAATAAGGAAAGCAAATCTTGGATCAGAATACGATCGTTGAATGTGATAATGCGACCATTCGGCGCTATCTCGACAGCAAGGATGTTAAATATCTGGGCAAGCTTTATGAAACCTACAAGCGAGTGATTTTATTACACTGTCTGAGAATGGTCAACCATGAGGAAGATGCGAAAGATTTGGCGAGTGAGGCCTTCATCAGGGCATTTGATCACATAGAGAGCTTCAAACTCGGCGCACCGTTTCTGCCATGGCTTAGGCGGATTGCGACAAACCTGTGCATCGATCACCTGCGCAAGAAAAATCGCCACAAGTTCTACGAATTTAATGAACGGCATTCACCGGTTGCGATCGAAAATGAAAATGAAATAAAAGAATCCGTGATTTCACAGGAACGCATTCTCGAGATCCTGAACAAATTAAAGCCATTGCAAAAACGATGCTTCTGTCTGTTCTACGTCCACAGCCTGACATACAAGCAAATCGCTGAAATGACCGGTTACCCGTTAGGCAAAGTTCGCTCTTACATTCAAAACGGAAAGCGCAATTTTAAATTACTCATGGAGAAGCAATGAGTCAGCATAAAGATAGCGCCGATGCCATGGATCGATATAAAAAACCATTTCGTGATTTGAAGTCACATATTGCCGCCAACTGTCCGCCGGCTGAAAAACTGGCGGCATACGCCGACAATGAACTTGCAGCGGATGAAGTCCGGGCTCTGAAAGAGCATTTTGACCTGTGCCCGGTCTGCCTTAACGCGCTCGAGCAGCTTCAAACCGCCCGAAACACGGCGCCGAACCCCGAACACCAGGTACTCAACCGGCCGGCATTGGAAGCCGAAATGGATGCGAAGGTTTATTCCTACTTAAACTCTTTGGCGCCTTCAAAATCCGTCAATAAGGCTGCGGAAACCGGAGCGGGTGTTTTATCCCGGATTAAAACTTATATCAACAAATTCTTCCTGCCGCCTGCATCTGTGTATGCCGGACTCGCGATGGCTGTTCTGCTGGTTTCGCTTTACGCCTACGCGTTCTTTAGCCGGCCGGTCTATTTCCCCCTGGCTCACATTCAATTCTCTGAAACAGGAGTCGTGCGGGGAGAAGGCATCCAGTCCGAATCGTTAAAAACGGGATGGCGATACTTTGAACAGAGTCGATACGCAAAAGCCGTGTTCTCCCTGAAAAAATTTCTGGCCGGTCAGCCGAACCACTATCAAGCCAATTTTCTTGTCGGATTATCCTACCTCTTTGAAGCCAGAAAACGGCTCTTGGGGCTGCCTTATCGTTTTGATTTAAAAATGGTGAATCAAGGGATCGGCTATTTGAAAAAGGCGCTTTCTCTGACGGAGGGAAACGCCTTTTACAGGGAAGACTGCTTGTGGTATCTGGGCAAGGCTTATTTGATGTTGGGGGATGTTGACAATGCCCGCCAACAGTTTCAAGCGATATTAAACCTCCCGCAGCCCAATCTTATGAGAAAAGCGGCGGCCGGGAAGATGGTTCTGAAATTAAATGAATTTTCCGGTAATCTCTAAAGCTGAATAGTGCCTTCGTGGCTGCCATTTAGGAATATTTCGGGCCAAGCGTCAATCATGCCTTTCATACACCGACCGCCAATCCCCAATCAACACAAAAGCGCCCCAGTAGAAGGGATCTCGCCGCCAGTCTCCGGACTGAATTAACATTACTTTAGCTTTTTGTAAAGCACGATTTCTTGGCATCCCTGTTTTAAGGTCGTGATAGAAACTTTTCATAAGCTCTGCGGTAGACTCATCCTTTACAGGCCACAGACTCACCACCAGACTCGGCGTTCCGGCATACAGAAAAGCCCGGGTCATACCTATGAGACCCTCGCCGCGGCTGAGTTTTCCCAGGCCCGTATTACAGCCGCTCAGTACCACCAGGTCTGCATTGAGCCTAAGATTGTAAACTTCGTACGTTTGCAGGTAGCCGTCTTCGTCTCCTCCGTGGGTTTGGGCCAGAATAATTTTCGAATACATGGGCTGTTTATCATCGATGATGTTGTGAGTCGCCAGATGAATAAATCTGTAATTTTGCGCCCGCTCTTTAAATCGCTTCTCCGATGCATCGTGTCCCGTGAAAACGGCAGGTTTTTCGAAATTCTTCGCAATAGCTTTCACTTCCCATCCGGCATAGGGAAGGGGTTGGAAACGAACCTCTCTAAAAACCGATTTGAAAGGTACAATTGAACGAACCCACTCAATGACGCCTCTGCTCTGTGCATCACTAAAATCCGGATTGCCAAGGGCAAGAAGCTCTTCAGATGCTTTTTTCTTTCTTTGTAATTCCGGATTGAGCAAACTTGCAGAAGAGGCGTAAGAAATGGGATACGTCTCGATCAGATAATGTACGGCAGCCTGACTAAAATCAGTGACCAAAATTTCAAAGGGGAAATAATGCAAAATGTCATCAGGCACAATGATTAACTCCGAGCCGGGTTCCAGGCCAGGCTCCAGAGGCTTTTGCACCAGGATTTTGTAAAGATCATACAAGAGGCCGGATTTCATATTGGCCCAACGATGGTCGATTCGGACATTATTAGGGGCTTTTTCTTTTTGGAAGAGCGGACTGATCTGTGACAACTTCTCCTGGAGTTCTTTTCTGGTCAGGTCAATGGTCCGGAATTTCAAGCTGTGCTTTGTTAAAGTCCAGACAAAGATCTTTTCGTCGGCCACAAAATATTCGAGTAGCACCTGCTTGTCGTCAAGAATGTGTCGCTGGACCTCTTCAACCGTAACTATTTTTGGGTTTGTGAGTTGATCGTATCGGGGATATTTCTTGCTGATCCTTTTTAATAATTGTGCCTTTTCTTGTTGCAGCGCTTCTATTTCATAATTAAGGGTGAAAACCCGATTCGGGTCTCTTTGACTATCCACTTTGGCTAACGCATTTGACAATTCCAAATGTTTCTTTTCAAGCCCGTTCTCATTCATCAAAAATTTCTGCCTGAAAACCGCAGGGATTTCTTTTAAATTGCGAAACGTCCTGCCCTGACAAACGATATCCAAAAGCGCTCTGGCCTTGGCGCGTTCCGCATATTCGAAGGCTGTGCGGGCATAACCTTTTGAGGGTTCTTTTTGATGCAAAATTGCCAGGAGATTAATCAGCTTTCCATAAACCTGGATCTTATTCTCTAAGAAGCTTGACTTTTGTTCTTCAATTTGAAGCAAGCGGCGGACACCTTCAATTTCCCGCACAGCCAATTGGTATTGCCGCAAGGACTTATCATAGTCTCTCTGCTTTTCATAGACCATGCCAAGACCTGTAAGGGCTTCCCAGACAATAACCGGCCCTTCTATTTTCCGGCCCATGGCCAGGGCTTTGTTATAATTTTGGGCCGATTGAGTATAATTTTTCAACTGAAGATTTAAATTACCAAGATTGTTTAATTCATAGCCCTCATTATTTTTATTGCCGATTTTTCTATCGATTTTCAAGGCCTGTTTATAAAATTTAAATGCCCCTAAATAGTTACCGGATTGGGCATAAACGAGAGCCATGTTGCCGAGGAATATTCCCTCATTCCTTTTGTTCCCAATCTCCCGACTTATCTTCAAAGATTTCTCATAATATTCGAGCGCTCTTGAAGTGTCACCCATTGCATGATAGACCGCGCCGATGTTCCCAAGCCAGGTTCCCATCTGACTTTTGTTGCCAATTTCCCCTGCAATTATTTTAGCTTTCTCGTAGAACGCCAATGCTCTTGAAAATCTGCCTAAGCTATAAAAAATATTACCAATATTAGCGAGATTTCTGCTTTCACCACTCCTGTCCCCAATTTCTTCCGCAATCTTCAGCGCTTTGTCAAAATACTCCAATGCATTGGAGTAATCACCCAATCTCCAATACGCAAGTCCAGCGGCTCCCAGGGTCCTCCCCTCCTCACTCTTGTCGCCGATTTCTCTTAGAATGACCAAGGCTTGTTGGTAATAGGCCAGTGCTTTACGGTAGTCGTTGAAATTCCAATAACACAGGCCGATATTTGTCAACCAGGTCCCCTGGTGGCTTTTATCCTTGATCTTCCGGTCAATCGCCAAAGCCTCCTGATAATATGTCAAAGCCTTGGAATATTCTGCCAAGTAAAGGTAAATGCTGCCGATATTTCCGACATTTAGCCCTTCCAATCTTTTATCTTCGATTTCCCGGGCAATTTTTAATGCCCTTTTATGATGTACCAAAGCTTCGGAATACTGTCCGAGATTGCGATAAACAAAACCCATGTTATTGAGCCAGGTTGCTTCGGCAATTTTATTCCCGACTTCTCCAGCAATTTTAACGGCTTGACGGTCGTATTCTAATGCTTTGGAGTAGTTGGCCATATTCCCGTAAATGACGGCTATGTGCCCTAAATATTTTCCTTCGTTGCTTCTATCCCCAAATTCGCGTGCCATCGCCAACGCCTCTTGACAGCGTTCCTGCGCTTCACGATATTTACCGAGTTTTTGCAGAAACGCACCCCGTTCTCCCAGAAACCTGTATTGAAGCTCGACGTCATTGTGTTTCCGGGCCATCTTGTAACCCGTCCTGTTAACCTGCAAGCCCTCTTGTAATTTTCCCAAATAGTAGTAGATTTTTGCTTTTTCAAGATACACCACCAACAAATCGGGATTCAAGTTTAGGGCTTTGTCAAGAGCCATGAGCGCATTTTCCCATTGCTTCAGCAGCATGTATGCGTACCCAAGTCCATAGTACGCGCCGGCATTCCGGCTTTTTGCAGGAGTCAGGCCGCTTAAATAGTTAACCGCGCCCTCCGGATTTTTTGTTTTTTTATAAGCGATCACAATAGCCTTGTAGACGGCGGCACGCCTGTTAGACAACTCTATGCTTTTTCGATATCTTACAATCGCCTGTGGATAATCCCTCTGTTCCTGGTCAATCAGGCCCAACCCGTAATAGGCATGGGCATTCTTCGGCGCTTTTACAATCAGTTCTTCAAAATATTGCCTGGCCTCATCTAAGGCATTTTTATATTTATACACTTCTACTGTCTTTGCGTAAGCGCGGTAAAAGCCGGGCTCTTGTCCAATCATCTGCCGAAGACCCCGGATGGCGTCGTTGTAGTGCTGTTTACCGATTAATCGTAAAACTCGCAGGTATTGCTGATCCAGGGTGGAGGATTCCCGGGGAGTGGGAACGGATGCGGAGATAAATAACAGAGTCATTATGAGGCTGAAACAACCAATTCTTGCTTTTTGCACGATAACTTCACTGTTTAAAGGATTCTTAACAAACCGAGGCGTTCAGGCAAGAAAAAATGTGTGTATTTAACTTCATAAAAATTTACTAAATCATCTCATAACATTCAAGGAATTGTTTGATTAAATGTAAACCACGAAACCGGTCTTCCCAAGCTGACCGGATCAGGATATTCTTTGAGATAACCAGTCCTTAAAATGAATTGGGCAACCCCTTCGATCCCCAGTTCCTTGGCCACATCCTATCCAAACGAACTTTTTTCGAGCATCTGCGACATCGGGTGAAGTGCAATTTTCCTCTCCCGAACTTTCAGGAACAGGCTTTCGAACGTTCGACCGGTATCAATTAATGTCGGAAGACTGGAATCCATCCCGATAGCGTTCGGCGTCTTTATCAGACCCCCGTATCCAATTGGAAAGTTCCTCCTGTGCCGGATTGCGAGCGGCCTGCACAAGATCATTTTCAAAGAATCCGAATAAAAATAATTTTATTTTTTCTCTTGCCTTGTTGTAAATAGACCAAGTCCGCCTGCTGTTGTGAAGCGCCTATGTGCTAAGCGAAGCCGAATCAAGCGAAATTGTGGTTCGGTGGAACGATTTATTATGTGCATTACTGATCCTTTTCCCCGACAACTAAAAAATGCTTTGGTAATTCATCGAAAATGTTTACATATTTAAATCCGGAATTCACTAAGTTTTCTTTGACTTGCTCAGGTAACCATCTGATTTGCGTTGGAGGTCCTTCAGGCATATCTTTTTTCTTCCAATCAACAATAAATATAGTTCCACCAGGTTTCAAGATTCTATACGATTCTTCAACTGTCCGGATGGGATCATCTAATTCGTGATGAAGGTTTATCATAAACACCAAATCTGCGATTTCATCATCAAGAGGTATGGAATCTTCTTCGGTTTTCACAGGAATTATATTGGAATACTCTGGAACAACATTTTCCTTTATCCAATTGATCATTACTTCTGATACATCACAAGCATAAATTTTCGAAGGTTTGACATATTTCAGAAAAGCAATACTAAAAAACGCTGTTCCAGCACCTATTTCAACAAGTACGTCTGTTTTTTCTACGTTCAATTTGCTCCAAACATAGTCTGGAGGAATGTCTCTTAATCTTTGAGGATGATTCAACTTATGCAATTTTTGAGGATCAAACTTCTTTTCGTTCATCGTCAGTCTCCGCCAAATTTAACACACAACGACCTGCATAACTTGCCACAGGGATTAGTCACACCAAACACCCGTTCCAAACCCAAACCTCCGAAAACTCTCCAATCTCCAACATCACACCACCGACCCTGCGGTCAAGCCGACGCATGGGTTAGCCCAATGAATGGGCGCCCAAACCATTAAAATGGTTTGTGAATTTCTTTTAGCCTATTGTTAACCCATGACTTAAGTTGTGGGCTTGGGAAAATCAATGAGACCCCGGGAACCGTTTCAGCAGTTTCAAAAGTCACAAACAAAAGGGTTTTTATTAAAATCTGGACTCAGGGGATGCGGGGCTTATCGTTTCTCCTTCGCCTGCCCCCCAAAATTATTCTTTGATTTTATCCAATCCAACTTTTAGTAAAAGGAAGATTTGTCCCAGCTGCGGGGCGTTTATGACGATTGTTCCGGAAAAGGATAAAATACTGAATCCAGTGGATATAAACTTCTTCCGTACAGGGACTATAATGCTTTTCTCGAATAACCTGACGAACCTGGTTAAGAAGCCTGGGTTTGTGAGTTGAGTTTGTGCTTTCGTCGATCCATTGGCAAGGAAGGACCCTTCATATGTGGTTGTCGGCGGCGGTATAATGAAAACCACTTTGTGAGAACGAAGCAATCATCAACTGCCTGTTCAATAGCTTTTTTATAGTATAAATAGTTCTTTGAAAAAATGCAAGCGGAAAATAGGCAATTCAAAAAGACTGAATCTTAACCTTTGACATCCCGTGCAGACCCGGCATTTATGTGACCACCCACTAAAATGAGTCTCTAAAAAAGAATTCCCTTTTTGATCAGACCACTCCATCCGTTGCATTGATCAGGTGGTCTTTCCCCCGGATTTTCTTTCGGGTTTTGGGAGTCGCAGTCTATTCCTTGAATTTAATTGCTTTTTTGAACCCCGGGCTTTACTCCCATCACACATTCCATCATTTTCTGCCGGAAGATCCGCACCTTCTCTTCGCTGCTGACAGCATCCAGCGTGGCGCGCGACAGGCCCAACTTCATGGCCTGAAATCCGGGATCGACCAGCTCGGGCAAATCCACCGCAAAAAGATGCTGAATCCGGGCACAGGCTTCTCGCGCGGCCGGCTGGGCGGTATTTCTCCGTTCAAATTCTCGCAGCGCCAGCAAAATTCGGGCGTCCTCGATCCCCTCGCGGACGGCTTCCCAGCGGCGGCTGTCCACGGAATGCCTCCGCCCCGGGTAAACCAGATTGTACTCCGACGGCACCCGTTCCCACAAATCGCCGCGCGTGGCATTGTAGCACCAGTAACCAATCCCGGTGGCGCCGTGCCGCAGGGCAAAAAGCGCGGCGTTCCGGTACTCCCCAATCACATGCGTGTTTTTGAGATTGGCCCCCACCGGCCGTGAAAAGCCGTACGAACAGTTGTATGACCACAGTTCGCCGCCGGCCTTTCGAATAATAGCCATTTCCGGGAGGGTTTGCCCCAGCCAGTCAATGGGCGGCGTCCAGACGCTCACCACCTTTGCCATGGCCCGCATCATGGGGCCATCGCCCCCGCCATCCATGTACAGCCGGATGGCCGGATTCACCGCATGCACCATTTCCCCAAACGCCACCAGGCGATTCACGGCCTTCCAGCCGTGGCCGCCGGGTTCATCAAGCGGATACAGAACAAAATGATGCGTGTCAATTCCCTTCGATTCCAGATGCGCCACCAACCGATTGAGGTACTCCCTCAATTCCCTGCGGTAAGCCGTGCTGCCAAACGGCGCGGCAAGCGCAGGAAATCCTGTCACCAAAAAAACCACATCCCGGCCCGAAAAAGCCTGAAGCAGGTGATCCAATCGGGAAAAATCAATCCGGTGCACGTGGCCGGTGGAATCCGAATCAACCGTGCCGTGAGGAATGAGAAACACGTTGTTCCCATGCGCCAGCAAATCCGGAATGTCCGGCCCCTCTGACGGAGACCAGGTGCAGAGGCGAAACGCGCCGGAAGGCGCCATGTGAAACGGCAGGACGTCCATTGAAAGTGACACGGTGGCAGTTGGTGGTGGTTCGGCGTGGGTATTCTTGGGTGCCTCCAGGACCCCGGATCCGTTCAACGCTTTTAGGTGAAGGGTCATTGTCCGATGCCCCACGACGTTCTCCCTAATAGCCACATCCAGCCAGAGCTCTCCCGTTTGCAGGGAGGAAAGAGTGAGCACACCCGAGTTTCCCAGTTCCGGAAGGGCATCCCAGGACAGCTCCCCAAGGGAGGTGGGCGAGGCCACCGCGTGCAGCAGTCGGACACTTAAACCGGTATCCACAGCCGAAATCACCGCGCGCACCGAAAGTGGCCGGTTGGTCAGATTCAGTATCCGTATCGACACGGGTTGGTGTTCACCCGGAACCACGGTGCGGGCTATTTTTAGCGGATTTTCCACACGAGTGGGAAGACGCCGGTCGCTCTCGCGACTATCCCAGAGATCGCCCTCAAAAACCACCAGACTGGTATTTTTACCGGCCCGAGCCGCTTCAGTCACAACGGATGCCAGGGCCAGCGCACGTTCCGCCTTTTGATTGAGAACGGCTGTTTCCGAGAGTACCTCCGCCACGTCCTGCGGAGAAGCCGATGGAACCGTCTCCTGCCGCTGGCGAAGCGTTTCCTCTTGCAGCAGGAGGACATTCTTTTTCTGCCGAAGCGCAGCGGCAGACAGGGGCAGCGAATCCGCTACAGCCTGAGCCGTTTCCTCCAGGGCCTGATTAGCCCGGCTCCACAAGGCCCGGTCGTTGGCAAACGGGCGAAAAGAGAGGGTCTTCTCACGGTAGAGGTATTTTTTCCCATGGGAATTTTCCACCCACCAGGAAAATCGGTACACACCGGGCACCACAAAATGAACGGGCATCTCCAGAACCCCTTTGCGGCCAATGACCAAACTGGTGACTTGCTGCTTTTGGCCGTCCGGGTGAAGGCAACG
>JAADHR010000080.1 GCA_013151735.1 Calditrichota bacterium
CCTCTTGTTATTAATGGCACAGAAAAACACCCCTCAGCAGAATCGGGACAAATTCGGCAAAAATTCCGGCAGCGGTTTTGGTAATTCAAATTAGTTTAATTTGCCTTTACCGGAACGTCCCATCCGGCAAGAAAATCCGCTAAGAACCGCTTTGAAACGACGGACCTGATTGTTCCCGAATTGAGATAAAAAACACGTCTGCGGCGTTTCAAACCATCTGTTCGTCCGCATGGTAAGAGCTTCTCACGAGCGGCCCCGATTCCACAAATCGGAATCCCATTTTCAGTCCCTCTTCCCTGTACATCTGAAATTCATCCGGGTGGACGAAGCGATCCACCGGCAAGTGTGCTTTTGTCGGCTGAAGGTACTGGCCGATGGTCAGAATGGCACAGTCAATTTTGCGTAAATCACGCATCACGTCCAACACCTCTTCCGGCGTTTCACCCAGTCCCACCATGATCCCCGATTTTGTGACAAGCCCCTGGCGGCGGGACTCCTCCAGAACCCGGAGAGACCGCTCGTATTTTGCCTGGGGGCGCACGTCTTTGTACAGGCGGGGAACCGTTTCCACATTGTGATTGAGAATAGTGGGACGCGCATCAATCACTAATTTTAATGAATCTGCGTCGCCCTGGAAATCCGGGATGAGCACCTCCACCCGGCAGCCCGGAGATTTCTTGCGAATCTGCCGGATGGTTTCGGCGAAAATTCCGGCCCCGCCATCCTTTAATTCATCCCGATTTACGCTTGTGATTACCGCGTGCCGGAGCTTTAACTGCTTCACCGCCTCGGCCACACGGAAGGGCTCCAGCTCGTCTAATTCCGTCGGACGTCCTGTTTTCACGGCGCAAAACCGGCAGCTGCGCGTACAAATATCCCCTAAAATCATAAAGGTTGCCGTTCGCCGTCCCCAGCATTCGGCCATATTGGGACAACGCGCACTCTCGCAAACCGTGTGCAAATGGTGCGTATCAACAATGGCCTTCACCTCGTGGAAGGTCTCTCCATGCGGCAACCGAACCTTTAGCCAATCCGGCCGCCGGGCTGCATCTGGCATTTTATCCTCACACCGTTATTTTTAGACAGGATTTACAGGATCTTTCGTGTTGAAAACGCTTTGAAAAAAATCCTGTCCATCCTGTCACTTATTTACAGAATAATTCTCCAGTAACTCCACAAAACGTTTCATGAACTGCCCGCCTGTGGCCCCGTCAATCAACCGATGGTCGTAGGTAAGAGACGGATACATTATCCACCGAATGGCGATGGCATCATTTACAACCACCGGCCGCTTTCGTGCGGCGCCGATTCCGAGAATGGCTGCATTGGGTTGATTAATAATCGGCGTCCCCAGAATCGTGCCAAATACGCCATAATTGGTAATCGAAAACGTACTGCCGGTCACCTCATCGGGGGACAACTGCTTCGTGCGCGCCCGGTTCGCCAAATCCGCCACCGCACGGGCAATGCCAAGAAAATTTTTCTCTTCCGCATGCCGAATAACGGGCACAACCAACCCATTCTCCACAGCCACCGCTATCCCGATGTGAATGGATTTGTGGTACACAATGTTTTCACCGTCGATGGACGCGTTCACAATCGGGAATTCTTTGAGCGCCTGAACAGCCGCTTCCACCACAAAGGCGGTGAGTGTGAGCGGAACCTGTTCTTTTTCTCTGAACTCCTCTTGTTCCTTTTCAATGCGTTCCATAATTCCGGTAATGTCCGCCTCGTGTACGGATGTCACGTGGGGGGCCGTGAACAGGCTCTGGGTCATGTGCCGGGCTATGGCCTTTCGGATATGATTCATGGGAACGATTTCATCTTCAGCGGAATGAAGAATCGGCTGATTCGCCACATCGGCTATTTTTTCGGAATAAGCCTGCGGCGCCTCTGCAATACCGAAGCCTTCCCGCCTGCGGGCAATGTAATCCAGAATGTCTTTTTTGGTCACCCGGTTTCCGGCACCGGAACCGGGAATCGCCTCCAGCATTTCGGCCGTAAGACCTTCCGAATTGGCAATGGCCCGAACCACCGGCGAATAAAACCGTTTTCCGGTTTTCCGCCCCGTTTCTTTTCTGACTGCTGATGGTTTTTTTTCGAATCTGATTTCGGCCCGTTCTGAGGAAACCGTTGTTTCCGGAACGGGCTGTTCCGGTTCTTCTGCCTCTTCCGATTCAATTCGCGCAATCACCGTTCCCACCGGAACCGTTTCTCCTTCCGGAACCAGAATTTCCACCAGTTTCCCCTGCGCTGGCGATGGAATCTCCGTGTCCACCTTATCGGTTGAAATTTCCAGTAAGATTTCATCCTTCTCAACCCAATCACCGGCTTTTTTCAACCAGGTAACAATGGTTCCTTCGGCCACGCTTTCCCCCATCTGGGGCATAACGACATCGATTTTCATAAATTGCCCTTATTTCCGTTACCTGTTTTTTGGAGAATTACATCTCAATCCGGGAATTCTCTTGTGTTTTAGCGGCACTGACTCGCTTCATATAAACCATTCAATCCTGTTCACCCAAAAAGTGTTCGGCATCCAGAGCAGCCATACAGCCGGTTCCCGCCGCCGAAATCGCCTGGCGGTAGACAGAATCCTGTACATCGCCCGCAGCAAACACACCCGGCACAGAGGTTTTTGTGGATTTGCATTCGGTTCGGATATACCCCTTTTCGTCCATGTCCAGTTGCCCCCGGAACACCTGTGTATTGGGGGTGTGCCCGATGGCGATAAAAACACCATTCGTTGCATAATCAAAAACCTCACCCGTGACTCTATTCTTCAATCGAATTCCCGTTACGCCGTCCTCTTTCGTGCCAAGAATATCCGTGACAACGGTGTTCCAGATAAACTGAATTTTGTCGTTTTTAAGTGCTTTTTCCTGCATGTAGCGGGAGGCCCGCAACTGATCGCGGCGGTGCACGACGGTTACCTTTGTGGCAAAACGGGTTAAATAAATGGCATCTTCCATCGCAGAGTCTCCGCCGCCGACAACAACAACCTCCTGATTCTTAAAGAAAAACCCATCGCACGTGGCACAGGCGGACACGCCGAATCCCCGCAGTTCCTTTTCCGATTCCAACCCCAGCCAGTTGGCCGATGCACCGGTTGCAATAATCAGGGCATCTGCCAAAACGGTTTCTTCACTCAGCTGAACCGTGAACGGGCGCTTGGAGAGATCCACGCTCTCCACATGATCCCGCAAGAATCCTGTACCAAAGTTTTCAGCCTGCTCCCGAATAGCCATCATGAGCTGCGGCCCCAGAATACCCTCGGGAAAACCCGGGAAATTCTCCACGGTTGAGGTAATCATCAGCTGCCCGCCGGGCTCCACCCCTTCCACTACCAGGGGGTCCAATTGGGCCCGAGAGGCGTAAATGGCCGCCGTTAATCCGGCCGGTCCGGAACCGAGAATCACCAATTTGTACCGCATGGTTTTCTTCATTCCATTTGTCATGCTACGCCACACCTCCTACACTTCAAATTTTTCGCCGGTAATCGCCTGATCAACATCCCGTTGCGCTATTAGATCTTCGAGCTGCTTTTCCAATTTTTCTTTGTGCAACAGTTCTTCCTTTGCCAGTTCTTGCAGAAGTTTTTTCTCCGCGGGGGTAACTGCCTTGGCCAGAGCCTCCATGTAAAAGTGGTAGGATTGCTCTTCCCGCTCGATGGCAACCCCTAAAATATCCTTTAGCGAAAGCCATTTTTGTTGATCTGTATTTGACATTGTCACCATCCTCAGTAAGCCATCAGGTTACGCGCCGCTTCCGCAATCTTTTCCGGATTGGGCATGTAAAATTCCTCCAGCGGGGGGCTGAAGGGCACGGGCGTATCCAGCGAAGCTATCCGCCGCACGGGTGCGTCCAGGAACTCAAACCCTTCATCCGCAATAACGGCTGCAATTTCCCCTCCAAATCCGCCGGTAAGGGGCGCCTCGTAAGCCACAAGCACCCGGCTCGTTTTTTTCACCGATTCGAGAATCCGGTCTTTGTCGAACGGAAGGAGGGAACGCAAGTCCACCACTTCCACTGAAATACCCTCCTTTTCCAGGATCTGCGCGGCTTCCAGGGAATAGTGAACCATGGCGCCATACGTAATGATAGACATATCCTGTCCTTCCCGCTGAACTTTGGCCTTGCCAATGGGCACGATAAAATCCTCATTCGGAAGCGTTTCCTTAATGCGCCGGTACAAGTATTTATGTTCAAAGAAAATAACGGGATTGTTATCACGAATGGCTGCCTTGATGAGTCCCTTCGCATCGTAAGCCGTGGACGGCGCCACCACTTTTAATCCGGGCACCTGTGTGAACCACGCCTCCGGATTTTGGGAATGGTAGGGTCCGCCGTGCACATTTCCCCCGGACGGGCAGCGAATGGTCAGCGGAACAACGGCTCCGTAACGATAGTGAGCCTTGGCCACATTGTTCACAATTTGCGTGAAGGCATTGGTCGAAAAATCGGAGAATTGGATTTCGGCCACCGGGCGCATCCCCATGACGGCCGCACCCATGGCGGCTCCAATGATTGCCGACTCTGAGAGCGGGGTATCGATGATTCGTTCTTCGCCAAATTCTTCCACAAGCCCCTTGGTTACTTTAAAAGCGCCCCCGTACACGCCGATATCCTCGCCAAGCAAGAACACCCGTTCATCGCGCAGCAGCTCTTCCCGCAATCCCTGTTTAATGGCTTCCAGATAGGTTGTTTCTGCCATTTATGTTGTCCTTTTTCAATTTGGTTTTTTTATTCCACCGGCGCGTAGACATCCTCAAGCGCCTGCTCTCCGCGCGGAAACGGGCTCTTTTCTGCAAAATCCACCCCATCATCCACCTCTTTTTTTACCCGGGCCTCTATTTCTTCCCGCTCATCGGATGTCCAGAGCGTGTTTTCAGTAAGAAAACGTTCGTACTGCTGAATCGGATCCCGACCCTTCCACGTTTCCAACAATTCCGGCGGAACATACGCGTGGTCATCGTGCTCAGAATGTCCCCGCATCCGCATGGTTTTAGCTTCAATCAGGGTGGGCCCCCGACCGGCACGCGCCCGCTCCACAGCCTCCCGGCAAACTTTAGCCACAGCCAGAACATCATTTCCATCGACTATCACGCCGGGAATCCCGTAGCCGGCTGCCCGGTCTACCAGATTTTTGGCCGCTGTTTGTTTGGAAATAGGTGTGGAGTACGCAAACTGATTATTCTCAATCACCAAAACCATCGGCAGTTTGAGGGCGCCCGCGAAATTCAATCCTTCGTGAAAATCGCCCACATTGCTTCCGCCATCCCCCACAAAGGTGAGGGCGACGCGATTTTTCTTCTGCAATTTACTTGCCAGCGCCACACCGGCTGCCACCGGGATCATCGCTGCCAGATGGCTGATCATTCCCACTATCCCCCGGCTCAGGTCGCCGTGGTGCATATTACCATCGCGGCCGCGGGTGACTCCGGCCTCTTTACCCAGATATTGTGCCAGGATACGCTCAACGGTTTGGCCCTTCACCAGATGTGCCCCCATATCCCGATGCATGGGCAAAAGAATATCCTCTTCACCCAGAACGAATGTGCTCCCAACCGAAATGGCTTCGTGTCCAATGCCGGAGTAAACGCCGCCCAGAATTTTCCCCTGTCGGTATAAATTAATAACCCGCAATTCGATTTCACGGGATAATTTCATGAAATAATAGAGATTTAAAAAATCCTCATGAGAAAATTCCAAGGAAGGAATATCGTCTTTTCTAAATGTAATTGGGTTTTCTTTTTTTGATTTCGGCATAACCGTCCTCTTTTATCATTTCGTCTTTTTGAGAGCTCTGACGCTCGTCTTCCCCGCTCTTTACAATCCAGTCCGGGGCCTCCTGCAAAAATCCGTTGAAAACGTCGCGAAAGGCGTTTTTCACTTCTTCCCGAACCGCACCCAAATCCAGCGGGTGCCCGAGAATTTTCTCCATGGAGGTGACCTTTTTATCCCGAATGCCGCACGGCACAATCCAATCGAAAGAATCCAGATTGGTGTTCACATTCAAAGCAAAACCGTGGCTGGTAATCCAGCGCGATACCCGAACCCCAATGGCCGCGATTTTCTCGTTTTGAACCCAGACACCCGTGTACCCGGGCAGCCGGTCTGCCGCAATTCCAAAGGGCTTTAGAGAACGAATCAGGACGTCTTCCAGCGAACGCAGGTACACCAGCACATCCGGCCGGTGATTCTGGAGATCGATAACGGGATACCCAACCAGTTGTCCCGGCCCATGAAAGGTTACGTCCCCGCCGCGGTCTACGGAAAAAAGGGCAATGCGGCGTCTTACACGTTCCGCCGGATCGATGCGCAGATTTTCAGCATGGGCCGTTCTGCCGAGGGTGATCGTAGGCGGATGCTCAACCAAAAGCAGGGTGTCCGGAATCTCCCCTTGTAGTCGAAGCTGAACCAGCCTCTTTTGCAGTTTCCACGCCGTCCCGTAATCCAATTTTCCAAGATTTTTAAACCAAAGGAGACGGCTTTTTTTAGTGTCCAAGTAACTCCTCCGAACGATCTGTCTTAAATGGGAATTTAATTTAAAAAGAAATGATCAGAAATTCAAATGAATTATTCAGGGACCATTAAAGGGCAAGCTATTTATCTGTTTTTACTGTATTTTAAATATTCCCGTACCATTTCAGCCGTGCAAAGGACGCGCAAAAAAAGCCACGCACAGAACCATGCGTGGCTTTTTGGGGAGAACACATTCGGGTTCATTTTAAAACCGAATCCAAAATTCAGATCACCCGTGTCAAGCGATGGCTTCCGCCTCCTCTGCTGGCAGCGCATCAATCTCACTTCGGGTGGCATGTTTGAGCTTTTTCAGGAAAATCAGCACCAAGAAGGCCGAAAACAAACTCGCGGTAACCAGCACGGCAAAAAAGGTGCTGTGTTTCCAGGTGCCGTAAAAACTGCCGATGAAACCGGAAAGATAATTGCCGATAGCCGTGGCTGTAAACCAGCCGCCCATCATGGTTCCGCGCATGCGGGCCGGGGCAATCTTGGACACAAAGGAGAGCCCCATCGGGCTCAAAAAGAGCTCGGCAATCGTCATGACAAAATAGGTCGAAATCAACCAGGAGGGGGACAGGGAATGATTGTCCAGATTTCCACCGTCCAGAGATGCAATAACCATGATTAGAAATGCGGTTCCCGCCAGCAGCATCCCGATTCCAATCTTTGCCGGCGTGGAGGGTTCCTTGCCCCGTTTGCGAAGCGCGGCAAACATGCCGACAATCAGAGGCGTCAAGATCAAAATAAACATCGGATTAAAAACCTGGTACAATTCCGGAGAGATAATCGGCTTGGTGGCGCGATCCGCAAAAAGCGTCAGGGCGAACCCGTTCTGGTGAAATGACATCCAGAAAAAAATCACTATGGCGAAAATCGTGAGAAGTGCCCAGATGCGTTCTTTCTCCTGTTTTTTTGAAATTGTAATTTCCTGCGCCTTGTTTTCCTGGGGCCGCCGGCCTTCAACCATGTAGTATTTTTTCCCGAATTCAAAGGTGAGCAGGCTCACAACCATTCCGGCAGCAGCCACGCCGAAAGCGGCATTAAAGCTGAAGGTATTCCGCATAAAACTGGCCGCAAAGGGTGCAAACAGGGCACCCACATTTATTCCCATATAAAAAATATTGTAGCTTTCATCCTTCAACGGACTGTCGGGCGGGTAGAGATTGCCCACCAGCACCGAAATATTGGCTTTGAACAACCCATTACCCAGAACAATAACAACCAAACTCAAATAGAAGAAAAGCTCACTGGGGTGTGGAATCGCCAGCATGGCATAGCCCACGGCAAGCGTGACCGCACCCAGCATGATGGTTCGGCGATACCCCAATATCCGGTCGGCTATCCAGCCGCCGATAAGGGGAGTAAAATAAACGAATCCCAAAAACAGACCATAAATTTGGCCCATTTTGTGCTCATCCCAGCCAAAATCGTGTGTCATGTACAGAACCAAAACAGCCAGCATCGTGTAGAACCCAAACCGTTCCCACATTTCTGTCAAAAACAGGACCTTTAATCCCTTGGGGTGATTTTTTAACATCGAATTCCTCTGATTTTGTGAGTAATTAATTTTACCGAATTCAAATTCGCGTTTTTCCCGAAAACAAATTTTTGGTATTTTTGTTTTTTTACGGAGAAGATAATCTCCCTGAAAATGAAGCCCGGTTTTTTGAACCCACCCCCTGACTCCCCCTCCCTGATTTCAGGGAGGGGGCCGGAGGGAGGGTCAGAGATAGACAAATTCTGCTAAATGCTCACTAAAATGAGATGTTACACCGTGCCCATTTAGGAATAAAAAAGCAGCCTTTACCTTTCAGTGCCTTTACTAATATTTTCTGCAGTAAAATGAAAAAATACGAGTTTGGGCTTGTCATTTTTCAAAGATTTCTTTTAGTATGTTTCGTTAAAGCAGTTCCCACAAAAATTCCAGTACAACTAAATTTTTACAATCGATCCTTCTCCAAATGCAAAGGCGTTACAGTACAGGCATTCCAATTTTTCTCCAAATATTCAATCGAAAAAAATTAAATCAATATACGCAATTTTTGAGGCAAAATCAAAACTTTTAACGGAAGCGTTCCCACCAACTCGCCGTCCATATCCACGAAAACGGTTTCTTCCGACTGGGCCTCAATCCTGCGGGCCCGTGTCAGAGAAACCTTCGGATTTTCGAAATGCGTGCCCTTTCGAAGTTTGGACAGATTCAGAACGGCCTCCAGCCGCCCCACATCGCCCAGAAAAACCACATCAAAAAGGCCGTCATCCAAGAGGGCTTCCGGAGCCGGAAAAAGACCGCCTCCAAAATACCGTCCGTTGGCCACAACAATGTCGTTGAACATGCCGGACTGCCAGTTTCCGTCATCGAGCCGGTAGCGGATGTGTTTATTTTTAAATGTAAGCAACGTCGACAAGATGCCCACCAGAAACGAAATTTTCCCGCCAAATCGTTTCGTGGTGCGGTTTACCCGCTCAACCACAGCACCGCCCAGTCCGAAGTCCAGGATATTCAAAAAATAGCGTGTTTCCGTTTTATTCTCCGGGGTCAGAAATTCGGCTTTTCCCACATCAATGGTCTGCGACCGGGCCTCATTCAAATGCAGGATGGCCTGCCCGACCGTTGGCTGTTGGCCCAGCGTTTTGATAAAATCGGCACCCGTCCCGATCTCCAGAACTCCCAGTACGGCTTCCGGATTAATCAGGCCGTCCCCTTCAAAAAAGCCGTTCACGATTTCGTTGAGGGTTCCATCGCCTCCGATACCCACAATCCGCTCCGTCCCCCGGCGAAGGGCCTCGCGGGTGAGCCGGGTCGCATGCAAGGGGCTTTGCGTAAAGACAACCTCAAACTCAAAGGCGTAATTCTTTTTAAGAAGGGCTTCAATTTCGGGCCATTTTTTGCCCGTGCTTCCTCCGGCTGAAACCGGATTGACAATGAAACAGGTGTGCATATTACGTTCCTTCGCGAAAATATTGTGTCAATTGCACCTTCAATTTCAAACGATCGATTTGCCGTTGTTTCTCCTCGTCCGACCAGCCCAGGCGCGCCTGGAGTTTTTCGGCAATCTCAGGATACACGTCCAACCCCTGGTTTTTTTCCAGTGAAAAAATATGCGTTCGCCGGATAAGAAAATCGTCCAGAGCTACCGTCATTTCGTGGTCGAGAGCGTAGGTCAGTTCGCCCCACACGTGAGGCAGGTTGGGGTGAATACGTTCTTTGCCGCCGGGCGTCTTTTGAATGGCTTCCAGAATATCCGGAATGCGGGTTCCGTACGATTCCACAAAATGTTCGGCAATATCGTGAGAAAATCCCTCCTGCACAATCAGTTGTTTGACCTGCTCCTGCCGAAAATGCTCGTAGCTGGAAATATCGCCTCCGTAAAGAGGAAATTTATCCGTCAGACACCGGGGATTTTTGGGAACGATATGAAACGCTCGTTCCAGGTGTTTGGCCAGCCGATTCACCATATCCTTTGCCATCACGCGGTAGGTGGTGAGTTTTCCACCCACAATGGAGAAGAAGTTTTCGGGCGTTTCAAATATTTTGTGTTCCCGCGTGACCTCCGAAGCCGATTTTCCTTCCTCCCGAAGCAGCGGCCGCAACCCCGCAAAGGCAGATAGAATTTTATCATCCGTCAAATTGGCTTTGGGAAAATAGTAATTAAAGGATTCCAGCAGATAGTCCACATCGCTTCGCTCCGTCAGAATCCGATCGGGATCTCCCGTGTAGTCGGTGTCGGTGGTGCCCAGCAGCACCAGTGTGTTCCAGGGAATGGCAAAAATCGGACGGCCGTCCTGAATGGCAAATTGCATAAACGCGCGGGTGATGGGCAGGTCAGAATGTTTAACAATTAAATGAACGCCTTTGGTGGTGCGGACGTTGGGCGTGATATCTTTGAACAGGGTTTTCCGCACCGCATCGCTCCAGGGACCGGTGGCATTGGCGATTACCCTGGCCCGAATGGAGACCGATTCGCCCGTCAGCTGATTTCTGGCCTGCACGCCCGCCACCCGCCCGTTTTCGTAAATCGCGTCCACAGCTTTCACGTAATTGGCAATCACCGCCCCGTACTGGGCCGCCGATTGAATGGTGGCCATCACCAGACGAAAATCGTCCTCTTTGCAATCGTAATATTCGGCCCCCTTTTTGAGACCATCCTGCCGTAATTCCGGCTCCAGAATCGCCAGCTCCCGGGCCGAGACCATCCGGTGCCGGCCGATGTTTTTGGTGAAGGCTAAAAGATCGTACAGCCACATTCCAATATGAATCAAAAATGGCGACTCAGCCGAATTTTCATAAATCGGGAGCAGACATTTTGTAGGATGGACAATGTGCGGCGCAATATCCATCAGCGTTTTTCGTTCGACCAGGGCTTCGTGAACCAGCCCAAACTCCCGCTGCTTAAGATACCGGAATCCCCCGTGCACCAGCTTGGAGGATTTACTGCTGGTTCCGGCCGCGAAATCATCCTTTTCAATCAACGCCGTTTTATATCCCCGGAGCGCGGCATCTCTGGCAATCCCCGCGCCGGTAATTCCTCCTCCGACAACCAGGATATCAAAAGAATCCGTTTCCATTTTTTGAATATTTTGATTGCGAATTTCAGGTGAAAAGTCCAGGCTCTCGGCCAGTCCATCAGGTGGTTTCATGGGCATTTCCTGTTTTTGTGATCATAAGCAGACTGTTTCATTCGCGCAGATGCGGTATCTTACAAAGATTCCATTTCCACACCATTCGTGTGTAAAAAGGGATTGGCTCCATCCAAAGGGTTGCAGTTTTAGGATCATTGGTTTTAGTCATCCGGCAAAAGTTTTTTCGGATTCATGAGTCCTTCCGGGTCCAGCGCCTGCTTCAATTTTCGGATAATTTCCACGCTGGACGTCCCGAGTTCAGGGAGCAGCCACGGCCTGTGATCCAAACCAATGCCGTGGTGATGGCTGATGGTGCCCCCATTTTGAACAATGGCATCCGACGCGGCACGCTTGATCTCCCACCACTCATTCAGTTCCTTACCCGCATGCGGCGTGGCCAAAATAATAAAATAAAGGGATGCCCCGGTCGGGTACACATGGGACAGGTGGACGGTTACAACACCCTTGATTCCCAGTTTTTTAAATGTTCCCAAAATGGCCTTTCGACCGGCCTCGTACAAATGTTGGAAGTTTTCCCATTCGGTGGCCGTTTCCAGCGTATCCACCAAAATGTCGTAATTCATCAGGATATCGCGCAGATAGGGGTTTTCGAAACGGTGATCGTACCATTGCCGGGCCGTCTTTTCTCCGAGATTGAAAGGCCTGTACGTGCGAATAATTTTCCGAATTTGCCGCCATTCCGTTTTTACGGAGGCAACCGTTCCCTCCAGCCCCAAAATCATGAAAGAACGCTGGTGAGGAAGAAATCCCCGTTTTTTAAGATAATTCAGGCCAAGGGTTTGAAATGCATTGGCCCAT
Source organism: Calditrichota bacterium (assembly GCA_013151735.1). Lineage (NCBI taxonomy): Bacteria > Pseudomonadati > Calditrichota > Calditrichota bacterium. The sequence goes on from JAADHR010000080.1 coordinate 11,968, forward strand.
CGATTCGATTTCTCCTCAAGAAGAGAAAAGACAAAATCGGTTTCTTCTGCATCCGAAAGACGGATGGTTGCCGGACGCAGGCCGCTTTGCAGAATCTTTTGGACGGCCGCGGCACCCTCGTCAAAGGAACGGAAAAGAAGGGCCGTGTACTGTTTTCGTTCGGGAAGCGGTTTCAACCGAACGCGCACCCGGGAAATCACGCCCAGAATTCCTTCCGATCCCAGAATGAGTTGATCCAGATCGGGCCCGTTGGCGGCCGCAGGAACGTGAGGCGTTTCAAGCATCCCGGAAGGGGAAATCAACCGGATGCTCTCAACCATGTCCTCAATTTTACCATATTTCGTGGATTGCTGGCCTGCGGAACGCGCAGCCACCCAGCCGCCCAGGCTGGAGAATTCAAAGGATTCCGGATAGTGCGCCAGGGTGAGCCCCTTTTTCTGAAGCTGTTGTTCCAGCTCCGGCCCCCGAATCCCTGCCTCGCAATCGGCCAGCAGCGACTGCCGATCAAGGGTGAGGATGCGGTTCATTCGTTTCAGATCCACGGCGGCCAAACCGGCCTGCCCCTTTGAAGAAACGGCCTCCACACCGCCAACCACGCTTGTGCCTCCTCCCCAGGGAACAAGAGCCACTCTGTTTGTCGCCGCCCAGTTTATGATTCCTTCTATTTCTGTTTCATTCTCAGGAAACAAAACAACATCCGGAACCTGTGTCATTATTTTTTTCCGGATGCGAATCAAATCGTGGTAGCTTTTTCCGTAGGCGTGAATGAGACGGGCCTCTTTAGAATGATCCATTCCGGTAACAGGCAGGATATCCTTTAGCGATTCCAGAACGGTCCCGGATAACCGGGGGGGAGAAATGGTGATGTCATCCATCGACGGGGGAGGAAGAACCGGGTGATCAGGAATATCCAAACGGGAACGTAAATAGGGCCAAAAATGAGGGCGATGGGTGAGATCGTAAGATTTGTGGACATCTCCCCAGCCCCACCACTTGGTTTCAATTTCCATTGGATCTCCAGGTTCCTTTTCGGTAACATCGACAGCCAAATGACACTTTCTTGCAACGATTTTTAAAACCGAATTCTTGAATACGTTCCATTTTTTAAGTGGGTACCCTTTATTTCAGACAGGATAAAATAAGCACCCTTTTTCTTCGGGATTTTAAATGTCGACCGTTGCGAGTTTTGCACAACTGAAGGGGAAAAAACTTTCCAGCTATGCGGTATTTTTTTACACGCATTTGTTACAAACAAATCAAGACAAAGAGCCAAGAAGTCCCCTCTATTAAGAGGGGATTTAGGGGTGTGTTATTTATGACTTTATCAAAAAATGAGATAACACACCCCGACCCGTCCGCCGACTGGCGGACGGCCCACCCCTCTTTTTAGAGGGGATTTTTATGTGAATGCGCAGAAATAACGTGTCCAATTATATAAAAAATCGTTTTTAGAATGTAGTGATTTTCATTAAGATACAAATAGTTAAACCATACTCGCGGCAACAGCCATGATTAAATAAGAGTTGGGTTTTGTCCGGACACTAAATATGAATAGCTTCTCCCAGAGCGTCCCCGGCCGCCTCCATAATGGCCTCACTCAGTGTCGGATGGCTGTGTACCGTTTTCAAAATGCTCAAATGCGTCGCTTCGTGGCTTTTGGCCAGCGTCATTTCGCCCAGAAGCTCCGAGGCATTTTCCCCGACAATATGGCCGCCCAAAAGCTCCCCGTATTTGGCGTCGAACACCAATTTCACCAGACCGGTTGTTTCGCCGCTGGCAACCGCTTTCCCGTTTGCGGTAAACGGAAATTTTCCAACCTTTACGTCGAATCCCTGTTCTCGGGCCTCCGCTTCGGTCAATCCCACCCGGGCAACCTGGGGATGCGCATACACCGCACCCGGAATTGAGTGGTAGTCCAAAGGCTTTACATCCCGCCCCGCCATGTGCTCGACGGCTATCATCCCCTCGGCAGATGCCACGTGTGCCAGGTAAGGCGGCCCGATCAAATCTCCCACCGCATAAACGGACGGAACGGAGGTCTGGTACATCTCGTTTGTGCGGATGAACCCCTTTTCGGTTTGAATGCCTGCTTTTTCCAATCCCAGATTGGCCGAATTCGGAGAGACCCCCACCGAAACCAGCATTTTCTCAGCCACAATTTCTTGTGGTCCCTTTGGAGTCTCAATTTGGGCGGTAATCGAATCCGCACCCATTTCCACACCGGTAATCTTTGAGCGCGTAAAAATCTTTATTTTTCGTTTTAAGAAGGAGCGGTGCAAAACAGTGGCAATTTCTTCGTCTTCCATCGGAAGCACGTGGGGCAACAGTTCGACAAGTGTAATTTGCGTTCCAAATGTCTGATAAAAATCGGCAAATTCAATTCCAATGGCCCCTGCCCCAACAATCAGGAGCGATTTTGGCGGCTTGTCAAGCGTTAATGCATCTGTACTGGAAAGGATGCGCACCCCGTCAAAGGGCGCAAAGGGCAGTTGATTCGGATGGGCCCCCGTCGCCAGAAGAACGTATTTGGATTTTACACGGGCCAATTCTTTTCCAGAAGCGTCCAGCACCTGTATGCTCTGGTCATCGGCCAATACTCCGGCTCCGGAGACGGTTTCGATATGATTTTTTTTGAATAGAAACCCCACGCCGCGCGACAGCTTTTCGGCGGCCTTCCGGCTTCGCTGGATAATTTTGGGGAAGTCAAAGGACAGGTTTTCCGCAGACAGGCCAAACGTGCCCGCTTTTTTCATCAGATTGTAGACCTCTGCACTTCGCAAAAGGGTTTTGGCCGGAATGCACCCCCAGTTGAGACAAATCCCGCCCAGATCGGCTTTTTCAATGACAACCGTTTTCAGTCCCAACTGTGATGCGCGTATCGCCGCCACATATCCGCCGGGTCCCCCGCCAACAACAGCCAGATCCGCTTGTATTGTTTTCATAAGGCTCCATTTTTATTTGAAAAGCAAACCCTTATATAATAAAGAAAATTTGGAATCATTTTCAAGCTAAATTTTCTTCGCTAAAAATTGAATCCTTCAAAAGCGGAGAAGAATACCATTGAGCCCGTCCGATTCCGGATGAAAAACCACACCTGACGGTGAATGTCCTTTGGCCCGAACCCAATTTCCGAATCCAGATTAAATGAAAAAACCCTCTTGCGAGGGTTTTAAAGGGGAGATCTCTATCCTTAAACTTCCATAATTTCTTTTTCTTTTTCTGCCAGGATGTGATCAATCTTTTCAATAAATTCATCGGTCAGCTTTTGTATCTTGTCCAGCTCATCATGTTCCTGATCCTCGGTCAACTCATGATTTTTCTGCGCCTTTTTAATGTGCTCATTCACATCCCGGCGAATATTGCGGATGGCAATTCGGCCCTCTTCGGCCATTTTCCGTACCAATTTCACCAGCTCTTTGCGGCGTTCCTCGGTTAATGTAGGGAAAGGAATTCGGATAATTTTTCCATCATTGGTGGGATTCAAACCCAGATCGGATTTCATAATGGCCCGTTCAATTTCACCAATCAAATTCTTTTCCCAGGGCTGCACGGACAACAAACGGGGCTCCGGAACGGTAATATTCGCCACCTGTTTTAAGGGCACCTGGCTTCCGTAATAATTCACTTTAATCATATCCAGAAGAGAGGTTGTGGCTTTTCCCGTGCGAATTTTTGCCATTTCCTCCCGGATACTCTCCAGACTTTTGTGCATTCGGGTTTCGGCATCGAGGTAGTATTTACTTTTCATAATCGTCACCTATCACTTTGGTTCCCACATTTTCTCCAAGAAGCAAAGACTTCAGATTTCCCGGTTTGGTCAAATTAAACACAATAATGGGTAATTTATTTTCCATACACAGGGTCACGGCGGTAAAATCCATAATTTTCAACCCCTTTTTGACGACATCCAGATAGGTAATGGTATCGTATTTTACGGCGTCGCTGTGCTTTTTGGGATCTGCCGTGTAAACGCCGTCCACCTTCGTGCCTTTGAGAATGGCGTCGGCTTCTATTTCGATGGCACGTAAAGCGGCTGCTGTATCGGTTGTGAAATAGGGGCTTCCCGTACCGGCTGCAAAAATCACCACACGCCCTTTTTCCAGATGGCGAATGGCCCGCCGGCGGATGAAGGGTTCGGCAACAGCCTCAATCGCAATGGCAGACTGTACCCGGGTAACAACCCCCAGTTTTTCCAGATAGTTTTGAATAGCGAGGGCATTTATGATGGTTGCCAGCATGCCCATGTGATCGCCCATCACGCGGTCAATTCCCTGATCCGAAGCGGACAACCCACGGTAAATGTTTCCACCCCCCACTACAATCCCGATTTCAATTCCCAGATCTTTGACGTCCTTGATCTCGTGCGCGACAAAACGAACCACCTCCGGATCGATACCGAAGGCTTTTTTCCCCATGAGGGCTTCCCCGCTTAATTTCAACAAAACGCGCCGATAGGCAAGGTCAGACATGCACGAGTTCCTTTCTCTCAGAAAAGAATCTTTTATTTTGGATTGACGATTTTGCAGGTATTTTCTCTATTTCTCAGAGAAAATAAAAAAGCCCAATAAGAATTGGGCTTTTACACTTTATTCACCAAGCTGGTAACGCACAAATCGCCGGATGACGATATTTTCACCAATCCTGGCAATTATTTCAGTCAAAAGGTCTTTAACGGTCTTTTCGGGATCCCGAATGTATCCCTGCTCCAGCAGGCACACCTCCGAAAAATACTTTTCCAGTTTGCCTTCCACAATTTTCTCGATGATATGTTCCGGCTTACCGGACGCCTTTACTTGCTCCCGATAGATATCTTTTTCTTTCTCAATAACCTCCGGCGACAAGTCATCCCGTGAAACCACCAGTGGATTCGCAGCGGCTATCTGCATGGCCACATTTTTGACGAACTGACGAAAATCTTCGGTATTGGCCACAAAATCCGTTTCACAATTGACTTCCACCAAAACGCCGATTCGGTTCCCCGGATGGATATAGGCGTGGATCATGCCTTCTTTGGCTTCCCGCCCACTTCTCTTCTGGGCGGAAGCAATCCCTTTTTTCCTCAAATAATCAACCGCCTTTTCCAGGTCTCCATTCGACTCCTGAAGCGCTTTTTTACAATCCATAATTCCAGCGCCGGTCTTCTTTCGCAACTCCATTACAAGGTTCGCACCAACTGCCATAAATTCTTACTCCTTCTATTAAAAAATGGTTTTAATCCGATAAAATGATACGTTGACTTTCCAGTAAAAAGCTCTATCGTGAATGAAAATTCCGCTTTCCGCATCAACCGACAGAAGCGATCTGGACGGAGTCCCCCGCTGATTTATTCTTCCGCAGGTGCGGTATTTTCTTCGGTCTCCACAGCAGCCGATTCCTCTTCGGCCATGTGCTGCTCAATTTCTGCAGCGGTCTGGGCTTCGATGATCGCATCGGCAAAGGCATGCGTAATCAAACCAATGGATTTAAATGCATCGTCGTTTGCAGGAATCGGAAAATCAATGGGATCGGGATCGACATTGGTATCAACCATGGCGAATACAGGAATGTTCAGTTTTCTTGCCTCGGCGATGGCAATGGCTTCTTTTTTCACATCCACCACATAAAGGGCCCCGGGCAGGATATTCATATCCTTAATTCCGCCCAGCACCTTTTCCATTTTCTCGCGTTTCCGCTCTAATTTCAGCACCTCTTTTTTCGTGAGCTTGTCGTACGTTCCATCCATGCTCATTTTATCTAAATTTTTAAGGTGCCGAATACTTTTTCGGATTGTGCTGAAATTGGTAAGGGTTCCGCCCAGCCAGCGCTCGGTCATATAAAATTGCCCGCTGCGTTCGGCCTCTGTCCGGATAATATCTTTAGCCTGCTTTTTGGTTCCAACAAACAGGACCTTTTCTCCACCCTGAACAATCTTTTGAATTTCCCGCAAGGCAACATTCAACAACTCAATCGTTTTTTTCAGATCGATTATGTGAATGTTGTTGCGCTCCATAAAAATGTACTTGCGCATTTTGGGATTCCACTTTCGCGAAAGATGACCAAAGTGGGCTCCCGCCATCAACAGCTTTTCCAATTTGATTTCTTGCATTCAAACTCTCCTAAATTTGAATTATTCCCGGCGAAAGGCACAAACGCCTTTCCCATGTGATGATGAATAAAAAACAGCCTGAATTCGGATGATTACCGTTTTGAAAATTGAAACCGCTTGCGGGCTTTGGGCTGGCCGTACTTTTTGCGTTCCACCATCCGCGGATCGCGCGTCAAAAACCCGGCTTTGTGAAGCCTGCTTTTAAAATCTTCGTTGACCTTTACCAATGCGCGCGAAATTCCCAGGAGGAGTGCCCCCGCCTGTCCGGTTAAGCCCCCACCCTTAACATTGGCAGAAATATCGTACTTGTCGATTGTTTCGGTCATGTTCAGGGGCTGCTCGATAACCATTTTTAGAACTTCTCGCTTAAAGTAATCCAGAAGCGGCTTTCCGTTGACTTCAATTTTTCCGCTTCCCGGGGTAACCCACACGCGGGCAATTGAATTTTTCCGACGTCCTGTAGCGTAATAGCTATTTTCCTTCATTCAAAAAACTCCTTGCTCTCCTTAATTGGTTTAAAATTCCAATGGTTCCGGCTTCTGCGCAGCGTGGGGATGCTCCACGCCTGTGTAAATTTTGACCTTTTTCAAGAGCTTTCGCCCAAGCTTATTATGGGGAAGCATGCCCCAAATGGCATGCCGCAAAACTTCTTCCGGCTTTTTTTCCAAAAGTTTTCTGGCCGTAATCTCGGTAATTCCACCCGGATAGCCAGAATGCCGATAGTATTTTTTTGCGTCCAGTTTGTGGCCGGTTAAACGAACCTTGTCTGCATTCAGGATGATGACGTTATCGCCCGTATCCACGTGCGGAGTAAAAATGGGCTTTGTTTTGCCCCGAACAATGGAGGCAACTCGTGAGGCCAGTCGCCCCAGAACCAGACCATCCGCATCAATTACAAACCATTTTTGTTCAACCTGACCGGTTTTCGCCATGTACGTCTTCACTTATTTATCCTCCAGTTCAACCCTGCACAAATTTTGAAATTCAAACTTCTAAATTTAATAATTTTTAATCGGCTTGTCAAGTTTATTTTATTCCGTTTGAAAAGATTTACGTGAAAAAACAGGGATTTCAAACGGAACCGGAAGCCCGCTTTCTCTAATTTTCCATGGATTTCTCATAAATCCGATATTTTTTATAGACCCACGAACCCAGTTTTTCAAGGGTGTGATTCATGGGCGCGTTGTCTTCCAGAATCCAGGAGAATTCTCCCTTTGTGTAGCCGTGTGCCATTCCCCGCTTGTAGGTCTCGTAATAAAAAACAGCGTCTACGCCCAAATTGCGGTATTTGTGCCGCATGCCCATAATAATGACGCGAAGCGTGTCAATTTTCCGTTTGTACCAGAGCAGTTTGATCAAGCCGGTGGGAAAAAGCCGGCCGTCCTTAACATGAATCAGCGCCTGATTGTAATCCGGAATGGCCAGGGAAAAGCCGGCCGGTTCTCCGTCAATTTCGGCAACAATGGCCAGATCGGCCACCACAATGGGTTTCAACTCCTCGGCAATATGGTCAATTTCTTCATCCGTAAAGGGAACAAAGCCCCAGTTTTTGCTCCATGCATCGTTGTAAACCATCTTGACGATTCGAAGTTCATCCTGAAAGCGTTTCATATTTGCTGAGCGAATGGTTATTTTATTGCGTTTCTGAATGAGCTCCGCAATGTGCTTTACCTTATCCGAGATGGGCACGGTTTCCCCATCCATAAAATAGGCAAACAGATCCTTGGCTTTTTTAAGGCCGTAACTTTCCATAAAATCAAGATAATAACGCGGGTTGTAAGTCATCATGATAACCGGGGGCGAATTGAATCCCTCCAGCAAGAACCCACACGAATCATTGGTTGAAGGATTCATCGGGCCGCGGAATATTTTCATTCCGCGCTCTTTGGTCCATTTTTCGGCTGCATCCAACAGGGCATGGGCAACCGCTTCATCGTTAACGGATTCAAAAAAGCCAAAAAAGCCGGTTAATTCATCGTGAAACGAGTTGTGGTTATGGTTAATAATGGCAGCAATTCTCCCAACCGGCTGCCCTTCTTTTCTGGCAATAAAATACTCCCCTTCAGAGTGTTTCCAGAAGGGATTTTTTTCCTTATCCAGCATGGTTTTCATGTCCATGATTAAAGGAGGAACCCAGTTGGGATCGTCCAGGTAAATTTTCCAGGGGATTTTAATAAAGGTTTTGAGATCTTTTTTACTTCTAACAGGTTCAATCGTAATTTGGGAGTTCATTTGAAAACCCTTTCATTTAAATGAGGTTCTTTATAAAAACAAATGCTTTAAAATCTGTTTTAAAATGCCCCTTTTAATGATAAAAAAATCACATTTTTATTTTGAGGATTAAACTCAACGACATAAAAAATTTCTGAAGTGATTAAATACGCTCATCCCCGGGACTGAGTCTTGCAGGCTGTCCCGCAAACGTTTACATCGATTAAAAAAGAAAAGGAGGATACAATCCTGCAATCCTCCCTGAAAAGATTCAGCACCCGCCCGGAAAAATCACACTCATTCGATGACACCCAAAGCCTTGCCAATTTTTTGAAAGGTTTCTAATACGAAGTCCATTTCTTCATCGGTATGCGTGGCCATGTAGCTTGTGCGAATCAGGGACATTCCCGGGGGAACAGCCGGACTGATAACGGGGTTGGCGAAGATTCCGCTTTTCCACAACTCCTGCCAGAACTTAAAGGTGGTCATATCATCGCCGATAATAATCGGAATAACCGGCGTTTGACTATTGCCTGTATTAAATCCCATTTCCTGATAGGCCTTTTTCATACGATTCGTCACGGCCCACAAGCGCTCGCGGCGGTCGGGCTCTTTTTCAATAATATCAAGCGCGGCGATCGTTGCTGCTACCGATGCCGGCGGCATACTCGCCGAGAAAATCAGGGAACGGGCACGGTGCTTAATGTAATCGATAACGACCGCATCCCCCGCTACAAAACCGCCAATGGAAGCAAAGGATTTGCTGAAGGTACCCATCACGAGGTCTACCTTGTCTTCCAGACCAAAATGTTCGGCTGTGCCGCGACCGTGCGCGCCCAGAACACCAACCGAATGGGCATCGTCAACGTAGACTTTGGCATTGTATGTTTCGGCCAATTCTACCAACCGGGGAAGATTTAAGATGTCGCCGCCCATGCTGAAAACACCGTCAGCCGCAATGAGTTTTCCGGGGATATCCTTGTGCATTTTCAACACGCGTTCCAAATCATCCATGTCGCCGTGGCGGTACTTCACCGTTTTTCCAAAAGCCAATCGACTTCCATCGACCAGGCTGGCGTGATTGTCCCGGTCTGCAAAAAGCAAGTCATCTTTTCCCACCAGTGAGGAGATAACACCCAGATTGGTTTGAAAGCCTGTCGAAAAGGTAAGCACTGCTTCGCGTTTCATGAAAGTGGTTAATCGTGCCTCCAATTCCTCGTGCAAATCCAGAGTTCCGTTCAAAAAGCGCGATCCCGTGCACCCGGAGCCATATTGATCAACCGCTTTCTTTGCCGCCTCCAGCACCTTTGGGTGCTGGGTTAATCCAAGGTAATTATTGGAACCGATCATAACAAACTTTCGGCCATCAATCATAACGGATGTTTCTGCTCCCGATTGAATGGCCTTAAAATAGGGATACCAGCCGCCCTTGATGGCTTCCTGAGCTTCCGTAAAGTTTCGACACTTATCAAATAAATCCAAAATGTTCTCCTTTTCCGGTCCTATTGAGAAAATAGATAAAATAAATTGTATAAATTTACAGAAATGTTACAATATTGTCAAGTATTTTTTTAATCCGTCTAAACCCATCGACCCATTCCGCCTTGGAAAGAAAATGCCCGCGGGTTTTATTCGGAACCATTTGGGAAAGGGTTCCAAGTCGCGTACTCGCCGCAACACGATTCGGCTTTATTCTTCATCCGGAATGGATGAGACTCTGTTTTGAACCAAGCAGCGCATTCCAGACTATCAAAATTTTTGGATAAATGTTTGGTGACCGTCAAAATTTTTATTGCATTTTTGCAAATTTATTCTTTCATTATTTTCCTGTAATTTTAAATCAGGCCTTTTTAACGTGCAAAACTCATGAGGCACAAAGGCATAATAAACCACTGGACAAATTGAAACAGGAAAACATGGGCGATAAACGACGACAAATTCGGCTGACCGAATCCGTTTCCTGCGCCGGCTGAGCATCGAAACTTAGCCTAACGGAGTTAGGTGCGATTTTGGAAAAACTCCCCCGGATTGAAGACCCGCGTCTTCTCGTAGGGATAAGTACGGCCGATGATGCCGGCGTTTTCAAATTGACCGATGAGCTGGCACTGATTCAGACGGTCGATTTTTTTACGCCCATTCTGGACGATCCTTATCTTTACGGGCAGATTTCAGCCGCTAATTCCCTGAGTGATGTCTACGCCATGGGAGGAACGCCCATTACGGCGTTAAACATAGCGGGCGTTTCCACGGGCTATTTTGATGCGGATACCCTGGCGGCCATTTTCCGGGGCGGAATTGACAAGGCCACAGAAGCGGGTGTTGTGGTTCTGGGGGGACACACCATCTCGGATAAGGAGCTGAAGTACGGGCTCTCTGTAACGGGCCTTATTCATCCGGATAGAATTATTACCAATTCACAGGCTAAAATTGGAGATGTCTTAATTTTAACCAAACCCATTGGCACCGGCATTGTGACGACGGCCCTGAAGCAGGCCAAATTGACGGAAGAGGAACTGGGCATCACCATCCAATCGATGACAACGCTCAACAAATTTGCGGCTGAGGCCATGCAAAAGATTGGCGTGCACGCCGCCACCGATGTCACCGGGTTTGGATTGTTGGGACATTTACACGAACTGCTTGCGGCCAGTGGCGTTGGAGCGGAGGTTTTTGCTCACAGCATACCCTTTGTACCGGGTGCACTCAAATACGCCAAAATCGGCACCATTCCTGCCGGTTCACGGGCCAACCAATTTTATCTGGATGATGACGAAAAGGTTCAATTGGTGGCGGATATTCCCGAAGAGCACGAAGTATTGCTTTACGATGCTCAAACATCCGGTGGACTCATCATTGCCGTTCCTCCTGAAAAAGCGGATGCCCTGCTGCAGGCCATCCGAGAGACCGACCATCCCTTTGAACCCGTCATCATTGGCCGCATCATTGAAGCCAACCCGGGTTTTATTCGCATTGTGGATTAGCCACCCGTTTTTCTGTGTTTGGATTTCCGATCAACCGGCAGCTCGATTTTATTGAAATTGTCACAACCTCTTTCAGCAGACCCGCTGTCCGAACTTTTCTCCGAATGTTTCAATCCAAAAACCCAAAAATACAATTAGTCAAGCGATTGCATACGCATCTTCTAACTTAATATGTTACAAAATCTTAAAAAATACTTGACTTTTAGCGATTTTTTATGTAAAATTAATGTCACAAAATCTATTACCCGAAAAATAGATTTTGAGGCCTTGGCGCATACGCACCAACGTTCGGTTTCTTTTTTTAAAGCGAGAAAAACTTCACGATGAAGAGACACGCTTCTCACATAAATCCTAACACGTATTCCATTCGCGCTATTTTTAATTTCACTCTTTTTTCCAATAAAACGACCGCTTTCATCTACAATTCGATTTCAAAGTAAGTAAAAAGCGAAAGGAGGTGACATTTTTACCCCAAATAACCGATTCTCATTTTTGCATGTGTAAGACCATTAAACTTCAAAAGGAGGAATTTATGAAAAAAATAATCATTACGCCATTGTTAGTGGGGTTGCTGTTGATTGGATTGACGTCCACATCAAAGGCGAGCGGAATTGCGGTCAGTGCGGCAGGCGTGCGGGCTGTATCGCTGGGCGGCGCCTACCGGGCTCTGAGCGGTGATTGGAGCGGCGGATACTGGAATCCCGCAGGCCTGACTCAGGTTAAAAACTGGAATATCGGCGGTAGTATTTCTTTTATCGCCCCCGAAGCCAAATTAACCCTGTACCCTTACCAGGGACACCGCCTGTTTGGTTTTGCTTACCGTGAAGCAACCAGTAAACCCAAAACATTTGTTATCCCAAACCTTGGCGCCGTTAAAACACTGGATAATGGTCTTTCCGTTGGTCTCGGTGTTTTTGTACCATTCGGACTGGGGAGCACCTGGGACTTGTACAATCCCGTACCCGGTTTCGGGAACAAAGAAGATTTTCCGAAATATGACAATTTAAGTAATATGCAGGTTCTTGATTTTCAGCTTTCGCTGGCGTATCCCGTTACCGAAAAACTGTCCGTTGGCGGCGGGTTTGGTGTTCTTTACACAACCCTCTCCATGGAACAAACCAGTGTGACCAAAATTGCCAGCCTTAATCCAATGCTGGCCCCCCTGGCGATTGCACCGCACGAGCATTTCCCGGCCCAACAAAAGCTGGACGTTTCAGGCATAAGCTACGCGGCTTCTTTCGGATTGCAATTTAAGGCAACAGAAAAATTAACTTTGGGATTAGCTGCCCGGTATTATACCGATGTTCCCCTGAAGGGCTCTATCACAGCTGATGCCTATTTCCCCTACGACCAGGGCGCATTGAACACACTAAAGGGTCTTAAAGCAGCCGGAGCCTTAAGTGACGCGGATTATGCGGTCGCATCCACCCTGTTTTCGGGAACCAAACAGGAAATCATCAATCAGGACAATATCGAAGCCACCATGCCTCTCCCGTTAAATCTGGGGGGTGGTGTGGCCTTTCGCCCCACCGATAAACTTTTAATTTCGGCGGATGTGGAATTCACCCAGTGGTCGGTCTGGGATAAAATTGATATCAAGGACTCCCTTTCTGTTAAAATTGGCGGCGCTGAAGTTGCCAAAATGAAGACCGAGTTAAAAGAAAATTGGTCCGATGGAATTCGTTACAATGTGGGTATGGAATACACCCTGATGAAATCAGCGGATAGAGACATGGTTTTGCGGCTGGGCTATTATCGCGATCCAAGTCCCATTCCGGATTCTTCTATTGGCCCCGGCATCCCGGACATTTCAGTCAAAAATTCTGTGACCGCCGGTTTGGGTTATACGCTGGGTAAAATCACAATTAATGCCGTCTACTCGCATATTTTTATCCCCAGCCGGGATGTTAAAAAATGGATTCTTGAGCCCAACGGAAACAATGAAAATTGGGCCGGCCATTATGAAGTGACAGACAATGAATTCCATATCGGACTCAATTACAACTTTTAATTGGCACTTTCAGAGAAGGAGAAAACGATGAAAAAAATATCCCTTATTTTACTTGCCTCTTTTTTGCTGGCCAGTCTGTTTATGGGCGGCTGCGGCAAGGAGCAGGCAACCTTTCCCAATCAGGATTTAAAAGGCAATCCGGCACATGCGGGAAAAATTGAAACCGTCACCATTCAATCCCAGTACGTCGGGGCTGAAAAAGCGGTCAAGGTTTATCTTCCCTACGGGTACAACCCCAGTAAAAAATATCCGGTGATTTACTTTCTCCACGGATTTGGCGGGAACGAAAATTCATGGTTCGAGGGAAAAAGCTTGAACAAGGTAGCGGACGAACTCATTCAGGACGGCACCATTCAACCCATGATTCTGGTGTGTCCCAATGCATCAAACGCACTTGGAGGCAGTTTTTACACCAATTCCATTGATACGGATCCCGAGCGAAATCCAAATCTGAATCCAAAAATGGGATTTGGGTTTTACGAATATTATTTTATCAAGGAAGTCATTCCAACCATCGAATCCAAGTACAGCATCGACGAAAACAAGCGGGCGATTGAAGGCCATTCAATGGGCGGCTACGGCGCTATGAAACTGGCCATGTTATACCCCACGTTGTTCAAATCGGTGGTGGCGCATTCGGGACCGCTTTCCTTTCATGAGCTCTTTTGGGGAACCGGCAGCAATCTGCTTCAGCGCGTTGCGACCGAAAACGACACCCTTATCGATCCGGCTAAAGTCGCCGCCGACCCCTTCCATCACGTCATAACGGTTACGATGATGGGGATGGCCTCTGCTTTTTCGCCGCATTTTGGACCGGGACTCAGCTTTGATTATGTGAAGTACCTGATGTTTCCGGCTTTTCTGGCTCCCAAACCCAGCACGATCTACCAGTTTCCGGTTTCCACCACACCGGTTGATACGGCCGGACCCGGCGCAGCCGACGATATTCTCCCCGGCATCGACCTGCCCGTTCGCATTACCCAGCCCAACGTGACCGCCGACACGGTCACCTCTGTCATCCAAAAGTGGATGAGACAGGACTGCTACACCATGCTGGAAACAGGCAAAAGCTACGACGGTTCGGATCTGGATTTGGCCGATTTCAAAAAGCTGAAAATCTACATGGACTGCGGGAATCAAGACGATTTCGATCCCATGGATGACGGGGCCGGTTTCGGAATTATTGGCACAAACATCGCATTCGACCAGCTTCTGACCCAGAAGGGAATTGATCATGTTTTCGATCGCTACACAGGCGCCCACAGCAGCGATGTGTATTATCGAATTGAGGTGGCCCTTAAATTTCAAAATGATGCATTGAAATAAGCAGGACCTTGTTATGAATCGGACGTACGGTCGGGCAGCGATTTTTATAATCGCTGCCCTTTTTGTTACACTGGGCATCCTCTCCTGCAACCTGAACCATGGGCTGCATCCCGTGCCGATCACCGGCATTGGCGGGACCATTACATTTCAGGGCCAATGGCCGGAAAATACGGAATTCGTGCGCATCGTTGTCTATCGCGATTATCCGCCCCCGTCTCTGATGGCCATCACCAGTTTTAGCGATCCGATTCCGTTTGGTTCCCGTACATACGCGTACGAATTGCAGCTTCCACCGGGAACGTACCACTGGATTCTGGTGGCATGGAAACCCAAAAACGCTCCCTTCACGGATATTCGTACAATCGGACAGTATTATGCCGAAGGCGACAGCAGCAAACCCGGACACGTAATCGTCCGACAAGACCAGTTGACGCCGCATGTGGATATCGTCGCCGATTTTGGCGTTTTAAAAACACCGTAAAACAGATTGCGTTCATCTGAATAAGACGCATTTTTTCTCAAGTAATTAAAAATATGACGCCACAATGAAACAGATTTTTTCAATCTCAACCGTCATCCTCCTTCTCACATTTTCCACATTCGGCTTTTCGCAGCCGAATAAAGGAAAAATCGAGGGAAAGATAACCAACCAGAAGGGTCAGGCTTTGCCAGGTGTCAACATCATCCTGAAGGGCACCACGTTGGGAACAATTACAGATCGCCGGGGAACTTTCAGTCTGGATCGAATTCCTGTGGGCCGCTACACCCTTCTTATTTCAATGATCGGCTACGAATCCCGTGAGATTCCAAATGTTCGGGTTTTCCCCGGCCGGTCCACCCGGTTAACGGTTCGCCTGAAACAGATTGCCATTGAGGCGCCCGCCCTTATTGTGACGGCCAGCAAAAAACAGCAAACCATTCAGGATTCACCTGTCAGCGTATCCATTTTATCCGAAAAGGAAATCCAGCGTCGAAACAGCAGCAATCTTCAGGACATTATTGCATTCGTTCCGGGCGTTTATTTGATCAATAATCAATTGAATATACGCGGTTCCACCGGATACAACCAGGGCTCCGGAAGCCGGGTACTGGTTTTGCTGGACGGTGTTCCTTTTATCACAGGGGATTCGGGAACCATCAACTGGGACGCCATTCCGGTCACGGAAATCGAGCGAATCGAAGTCATCAAAAGTGCCGGTTCGGCTTTGTACGGATCCAATGCTTTGGGGGGCGTACTGAATATTATCACCCGCGATCCGGGGAATATCCCTCAAACGCGCATCCGGACATCCTGGGGATTTTACGAAAAACCGTACTATCCGGAATGGCGCTGGACAAATCGTCTTCTGCAGTTTAATTCAATCGACGTGAGTCACTCGCAGACATTTCACAAGCTGGGAGTGCTCGTTTCAGCCGGGCGGAAAACATCAACGGGCTACAAACAAAACGGGAACACCACACGCTGGAATTTCTTTGGAAAATTTCATTACCGCATCTCCCCTGAAACCCACGCGGTTTTACTCACGAATATCGCGTACGAAAACCACGGCCAATCCTTTTTGTGGCGGGGACCTGCTACTAATCATCCTTATGAGATTTCGCCCGATGCCATCGGCGACAAAATCCACTCAGGCAAGTACATCTGGCATTTCACGTACAAAACCATGTTAAGGCGGAATCTGGCCTTCATCAGCAAGTCATCCCTTTACATGACACGCTGGCAGGATTATTTTCACGACAATCACGACTATTCGCGCACCAACAAGTGGGGACAGGAGTTTTTGTTTGAATACCAGCCGTTCCGGCGCCACAGCATGACCTTTGGAACCGAGGGCATTTACCATCGAACGCACTCCTCTATTTTCGGGAATCCGTTTACCTACGATTGGGGGATTTATGCTCAGGATGAGGTCACCCTGCCCTTTCATTTCAAAACGACGATGGGTGTCCGATTCGATTTTCATCAGGTTGAAACGATTTTTCACGAGAGTCAGATCAGCCCCAAATTCGGACTGGTGTGGCAGCCGCTGCCAGGTATGGCCTTTCGCACCTCCCTTGGGAAAGGCTTTCGGGCCGCTTCCATTTCGGAAATTTTCACCCACACCCTGGTCTCAGGGTTTGAAGTGGTGCCCAATCTGGATCTGCGGGCCGAATCGGCCAGAGCCTTTGAGATCGGCTGGAACCAATTTCTGGGCAAAATTGCCATGCTGGACGTGGCCTATTTTCGAACCACGTACCGAAATATGATTAATCCGGAATTGGTCACCTACGTGCCGCCCGCCTTCCGTTTGGCCAATCTGTTAGAGGCCAGAATTCAGGGCGTGGATTTTAGCGGGAAGGTCGCCCCTGTTCCCCGGCATCTGTTTCTTCAACTCAATTACACCTATCTGGATGCCGAAAGACTTGGGAAAATCGAACCGGTGGTTTGCCTGGATGATTTTGCGCACATGCCCGGGCGAACCTTGCCGTACCGCCCCAGACATATTTTCACCGGCACACTTTCGGGGAAATACCGGGGTTGGCAACTGGGTCTGGACTACCGGTATTTGAGTCGTTATGAAGAGGTATCTGCCTACTGCAAGGATGCCCGTGTCCCCATTCGGAATTGGACCGCGCGAATCGAAAAGGAATTCCGTGGAGTAACATTTTCCCTCAAAGTTGACAATCTGACTCAGTATTACTACACGGAATTTGAACGTAACATGTCACCGCCGAGAAATTTCACATTCACGGTTCGGAAAAAAATCTGATCCACCATAAACAGAAATCCCCAAATAGAAGTCTCCGGAACGTTGGACGTACCAAGGACTTCTCGCAAAAAAATCATCCTTTCAACCATTTTTCCCAGGCATCAAGGGCTTTTTTATTTTGCGGATTCGAATACGCTTTATCCGGATTGTAACCAAAGTCCTGATTAAAAGTCTTCGTTAGCAAAGAATAAACCTGCTCCCGTACAAAGGGCAAATCAGACGATCGCAAAATAACAAGCGCCAGTTTTCCGCCTTTCTTTTTGTCAATTTGCAACAGCCGTTCCACAATGGCCATCCGCACAAAATCATCTGAATTCTTTTCAAACGCATGTTCCAGCCATGCCGTATCGGTTGTATTATTCAGCAGTGTACTTAATTTTTCTTCCGAAAGATCGCTCAGGCGGGATTCATCAACAGATTTTGGCGAGTCCTCCTTTAGCGCCGCTATGTGCTCATGTCCATAACCGGTTTTTTGTGCGTATTTTCCACCGGCATAAAACAGGCCGCCCACCAGTACGGCAAGCCCCACGCCGATTGCAATATTCCGCAAAGCAGCCGCTTTTGATTCTGAGCGGATTACATAAAGAACCAGCACTACCACCAGCAGCAGCAGACCGTAAAAACTGACCACGGTGGGCCCACTGGGCAGGTCGGCCACATAGGACACGTACAATCCCATCACACTGACAACCAGCCCCATACTCCAGCCGATCAGTAACTGCTGCCACAGTTTATCGGTGATCATCATGGATGTGATGGCCGGAACAACCAGGAAGACGAAAACCATCAACACACCGGCTGTCCCCACAGAGTGGGTAATCACAATTCCAAAGGTCAGGTAGAACAGAAAATCCCAGAAACGAACCGAGATTCCGCGGCGGTAGGCCTCTTCAGGATTATTCGAGATGAGCAAGAATTTGTCCCGAAATGTGTAGTGGAATAGTCCCACCAAAGAATAGACCAGAGCCGCCTTTCCGATTGTTGACCACTTTACCCAGAGAATATTGCCGGTGAGCATTTCCTTAATGTGTTCGGCTCCGTGGGGCGCCTTGTCGATGACAAGAATGGACACGGCTGCAGCCAGAGCGTACACCAATCCGATAATGGCTTCCTGCGGGACTTTTCCCTCCCGGAATCGGGAAATTGAAAAAATGGCCGCACCGATAAACGTGAATCCGAGTGAAAACCAGTAAGCGGCTGCCGTTTTTGGCATGATCCCGAATAAAAAGGCCACGGTCGTACCCAATGCTGCAATTTGTGCAAGCGCCAAATCTACAAAAATTACCTGCCGCTTAATGACATGCAATCCCAAATACGAGTGAATGCCTACCAAAACCAGACATTCAAAAAAGGCGGGAAGCATGATATCCATGACGTTAAAATGCATAAAAAATCTCTCCAATCCTTACAAATTCGGAATGTGTTGTTTGTACGTCCACGCGAAAAACCTTCATTCGTCTTAAATTCTCCGGCACAGACCGCTGTGTCTGTGCCGGAAAATCACTCTCAACAAAATGCTTTGTTAAGAAATAAAACGGGTTGAAAAACATTAGCACCCATTATTTCTTCGTCTTTGCGTACGCCTCTTTTAAATGGGAAACCCAGTAATCAAAAAGATCAAAAACCGACTTTACCTGGGGGACACCTCCCACATAATAGGGCACAATAACCGGAACGGCTCCCACTTTTTGGGCGATTCGCTTCACTTTTGCTTCATCAAAATAGTTGGCCGACAAAATAACGTGGACATTGGATTTTCGCATTTCATTCACCAGTTCTTCAATATGCCGGGGTGAAGGAGGAATACCCGGCTTCGGTTCCACATTTCCGATCTCTTCAAGGCCGAAAAGTTTCAGAAAATAGATCCAGCCTTTATGATAGGTCACTATTTTTTGTCCGCGAAAGCTCATGCCTTCTTTCAGCCATCCACCCAGATAATCGATTAATTTTTTGCCTCCATACTCTTTTGATTCCAAAAACGAAATCAGATTCCCGGAAAGAGCCAGCTTTGTAAGCATTTTGCCGCCCATTAATTGCACCAATTGTTCGCCAAAAAGACGGCGGTCTATTTCGGCCTTAAACTTCTTGTTGTTTGCCTCAAAGAAAGCAGCGTTTTCGGGAGAGACTTTGGTCAGACCAATCGTAATATTATCCGCAATGACCTTGTCGTTTAATGGACTGGTTGTAATGTGGGGATTTCCGTAAATGTGAAGTCCGCCCTCGGAACGGGTTAAAGCAGACGGCTTTTGCAGCAATTGGATACCATCGTAAGCCGCGACGTAACCAATTTGTCCCGAACGGATTCTGGGGTTGTTGGCCATATCCATCAGCGACGGCACCCAGAGTTCCAGATCCAAACCCGTTGTTACAAACAGGTCGGCATGGCGCATCAGCACGGCAAAACTGGGTTTCGGGCGTACAAAATGCGCATCCTGGTCCCCCTGAACAATGTGCGTAACGTCTACCTTATCACGGCCAATGTACTTCGTTATGTAAGCATAATCCGGCAGAGTGGTGACCACCTTTATTTTTTTGGCAAAGAGATTCTGAGAGGTAAATCCCAAAATCGCCATCAGGATCAAAGTCATCCATTTATTTTTAAACATGTTGTCCTCCATTTTTCACAATAAAGAATCGCTTGTTTGTTGTATGTTAGTAGCGTTCGTGCTTGTGGGGCCCTGCTGCCCAGGTAATCTGCAACCAGGCCCTGTTTTCCGACGCCGCCAATGCTTTGCCGTCCCGGTGTTGAAACTCCAGGCGCATGCGCACCCAATGACTTTGCCACCAGGTAACATAGGGAACAATCTGGTAAATGGACTGACCCGCATTATCCAACTGAAAGGGCTGGGTCCAATCGCCGCGAAGCCCGACAACCCAGCGTTCACTCAATTTTCGCTGGATGTACGAATAGCCTCCCATCGCTGTTAATTCTTTCTGCTGAGGCAGGTCCTTTTTCACGTAAAATAGCTCCGTCCGCCAGAGGAAATTTTTGTAATGCGCCCGATTGACAGGTTCCCAGAAGTAGGTGAAATCAACACCCCCCACCAGGGTTCGGCGGCCCGGAGCCTCATCTGAATTTTCCATCACATTGCTGATGGTTTTGACATGATTTTCTCCGATCATTCCGGTCAGTCCCAGCTCAACATACGCGTTTCGGGTAAGATCGTAGTAATTCTTCAGGTGACCCAACAGGGCGGGCACACTGTAAAATTCTCCGGAAAACAAGTGGCTGTTTTGGCCATTGGTTAATTGCAGGGTTAAATACTGAGTAACGGGGGAAATTCGCGGAACATCCCAATCCATTGAAAAACCCGTCTGGTTGAGTCCCTCCGGACCAAACAATTCCTGAATGGCCAACGGAAAAAAGATTTGATCCAGCGAGTGGGCGTGCCAGCGATTCACCACACCAAATTGCTGCCGGAATTTTCCAACCATGAACGACAAACCGGGAATTTCACCCGACCACACGGCATACGCTTCTCCCAATTCAGCGCCCTCCGGATGGATTTCGACGGCAATTTTGGTGTAGCTGAAGGGATCCAAGTCCGATCGAAAATGAAGTCCCAACACCCTGAAATTATTTCCACTTCGGTCTTCGCCCATGTGATGGGGGGATTCAAAAATGTAGTGGCTTAAATAATCGCCCGTAACACTGATTTCCGGGTTAATCGCCTGCAGGGCCCGCTGGCCGCCGCGAAAGACTTTGGTTTTTTTGGCTGTTTCGGGCTTTTCAGCGGCCGCCGTTTCGGCTTCTTGTAAAAGCCGCTGCAATTCCGCCTCCTGCTGCTTTTCTTCCAGCTTTTGAAGCCTTTTGTTCAAGGCATTCATCTTTTTTTCCAGAAGTTGAATTGTGGAGTCGTTCTTTGCCGACGTAACGGATGTCACCTGAGCCGTTACAGAAATCGGGAGACCAATCACCAAAACTCCAATTAAGGAGAAAAAAAGGCGTTTCATGAAAATCCTCCTTTATTTCAAATGTTAAAATTCGCTCGCAGCGTTTGGTCACAATATTCTCTTATAAACCGCTTCTTTTCAAAGATAGCGGTGACCAAACACGTACGAATACGGTTTTTGTTTGTGCGAATTTTTAGTTTGAAAAGGCTGGAGGACTTCTGGAGGTAGAAAGATGGGAAATAATTTCTGTGGGGATTTCTTCCTCAAGAGGAATAACCGTCCATAAAATGGTAATAAAAAGAATAAAAATGACAACCAGAAGCATGGGAGACGGCGTAATAAGCATTGTTTCAATAATATACGCCGGGCATTCACCCCGCTCCGGTTGGTTAAGCGGATGATTGTGCAAAAACGGGGCGTAGGAAACCAGGAAGATAAATTCAAATCCTGCCACAATGAGCAGAAGAACCAAAAAGAGTTTTAAATGTCCGTCGGCTTTTTTCATTCCGTTCTCGAAATATCCGTGCAAAGGTTTATTAGAAAGCTTTTAAAAAATTAAGATTTCTGACACAGACAATAGGTTGTAACAAAATAGAATCAACAATTTGTGACAAAAATTATTTTGCCATTAGAACAAGGTGATTTTACAATCAATTGAAAAATATGTTTTTACGTAACATTTTT
>JAADHR010000081.1 GCA_013151735.1 Calditrichota bacterium
AGGCAACTTTAAAGTTTTGAATAATACCGGCACGAACCGTTTCCCGCAAATCTTCATCCATTAATTCAAGTTTCTGATTTTTCGCAACCGATAAAGAGCGTTCCAGTGCATGAATAGCTTTTTTTAAACTGGTCAGATCAAGTGTCATTTGTACCTCGATCGTAAATCATTTAAGATATTGAATGTTGATAATTAATAATAAAGAATATTTTTTTAAAAGGAAAGCCTTTTTTGGAAATGCCAATTTACGAAATCAGAATATAATTTTTTGGGTTAGAAAAAATACTTTCAATTTATTGATTAAAATTGTAATTTAAATTAACGCTGTATTTGGAAGTCCATTTTACGTGAGAAAAACAGGCGTTACCGAAACACCGGGTAGAAACCGGACTTCAGAAAAAACATCGAAGATGTTTAACAATGGAGAATTAAAATCCCATTGAGCCAAACCTTTTTCGGATGGTGCGATGCATAAAATCTACCGAATTCTTGTGATTAATAATTCTTGTGATTAATCCGGGCTCCACGTCAACCAAAGTGGGGCTTTTTGAAAATGACACATTAATTTGGGAAGAAACACTGGCTCACAACCGCGAAGAGCTCAAACAATTTGGTGCCATTTGGGAGCAACTGGATTTTCGCAAAAAATCCGTACTGGATTTGGTGCGCCGGAAAAATCTGAATGTGAAATCCTTGAGCGCCGTGGTGGGCCGCGGCGGGTTGCTGCGTTCACTGACGGGCGGAACCTACCGCGTTACGTCGCAGATGATCGCCGATGCCCGTGCGGGATTGCAGGGAGAGCATGCCTCTAATCTGGGCTGCGCGCTGGCAGACTTTGTTGCGGAGCAGGCGGGGTGTCCCGCTTTTGTGGTGGACCCGATTTCGGTGGATGAATTTGAGCCTTTGGCGCGCTATTCCGGGCATCCGCTGCTGGAGCGGAAAAGTCTGGCGCACACGCTGAACATTCACGCGGTGAGCCGCTGGGTGGCGCAGGAAATGAAAATCCCCTTTGAAAAAAGCCGGTTTGTCGTAGCCCATCTGGGTGGGGGGATTTCCGTGGCCCCGGTTAAGGGCGGCCGGATTGTGGACGTGAACGATGCCTCCAGCGCCGGGCCGTTTAGCCCGGAACGTACGGGCACGCTCCCCTTGCAGGGATTTATTACGCTTTGTTTTTCGGGAGATTACACGGAAAAGCAGATGCGCCGGTTGGTGATGGGCGAGGGCGGGCTGGTGGCGTATCTGGGAACCAATGATGCCCGGGAGGTGGAAAACCGAATTGAAGCGGGCGACGCGAAAGCAGCTGAAATCTACGAAGCGATGGCTTACCAGATTGCCAAAGAAATCGGGGCAATGGCCACAGTGTTGAATGGCCAGCTGGATGCGGTGATTTTGACGGGCGGTCTGGCACAATCCAAGCGGTTGACGGATTGGATTGAGGGCCGGGTAAAATTTCTGGCTCCCGTTAAGCGCGTACCGGGTGAATTCGAAATGACCGCCATGGCCCAGGGGGCCCTGCGCGTACTTCAGGGAGAAGAGGAGGCGAGGGAGTACTAATTATCTGCGAAAGGACGCGAAAAAGAAGATGCCTCGGACCGGCCAAACACTCCTTTCAAAATTCGGATTTCAATTTTTTCAAAAGCCAGTAATTTCTGGAGGGTTCATGAAATACAAAATGCTCGTTTTTTTATTGGGTGGTATTCTGCTTGGGGCAGGCTGTCACTCTGCCCGGAAACAGGCCGTTTACACCGGTGTTTTGGAAGGACGAACAATTGATGTGCCAGCGCTGACCGGTGGAAAGATTGTCCGGCTCAATGTGAGCACTGGTGATGAAGTGGCCAAAGGCGACACAATCGCTGTAAATGACACATCCACACTTATTTTGCAAAAAGCCCAGTTGCAAGCGGGATTCAAAGAAATAAACGCACAAAAGGATGTTTTAGCTACCCATCTGAATCAGGCAAAGGCCAACGTGTCTTACGTGAGACAGGAACTCAAGCGGATTCAAACGCTGGTGCAGAAAAAGTCTGCTCCTCAACAAAAATTGGACGCAGTGACGAACAAACTGGAGCAGGCGGAAGCAGCCCTGCGGCTGGCCCGGCAAAATTTCCAGATTCTTTCGGCTAAGCGGGATCAACTTTTTGCCAAAATAAACCTCGTTCAGAAAAAAATCGACGATGCCACTATTCTCTCTCCTGCACAGGGACTTGTAACCGTGAAATATTTTGAAGCAGGCGAAGCCGTACCCCCGCTTGGTCCGGTAGTGGAACTCCTTAAAATAGACACCCTTCACGTGAAAATTTACGTTGCCGAGAAAACACTGCCGAAAATCCGCACGGGGCAGAAAGCTACTCTGCACGTGGACGGTCTGAACCGTTCCTTCGAAGGACGGGTAATCTGGATCAGTCCAAAGGCAGAATTTACGCCCAAAACCATTTTAACGCCGGAAACACGGACCTCGCTGGTGTATGCGGTAAAAATCCGGGTTCCCAATCCGGAGGGAATCCTGAAAGATGGCATGCCGGTGACGATCGAATTGAAAACAACGAAATAAATCGAATCAATGAACCCGATTGAAGTCCAGAATTTTTACAAGCGCTACGGAGCCGTGGAAGCCGTTCGAGGGATAAGCTTTTCGGTAAAAACAGGCGAGCTCTTTGGGTTGATTGGCCCGGATGGCGCCGGGAAAACCACACTTTTACGTACACTGTGCACACTTCTTCAACCGGAAGCGGGCACGGTTCGGGTGGGGGGATGGGATGCCAGTCGGGATATCCGTGAAATTCGAAAAAGACTTGGCTACATGCCCCAACAATTCTCCTTGTATCCCGATTTGACCGTGCAGCAGAATCTCCAGTTTTTTGCCGAGCTCTTTCAGGTTCCTAAAAAAGAGCGCGTCCAGCGGCTGGAAAAACTGTACCATTTTTCCAAACTGGAACCCTTTAAAAACCGTCGTGCGGCTGATCTCTCTGGCGGAATGAAGCAAAAATTGGCGCTCTCCTGCGCTTTGATTCATACCCCGGAAATTCTCATTTTGGACGAGCCCACGTTCGGGGTAGACCCCGTGTCCAGGCAGGAGTTTTGGGAGATTCTCCGCGAGATTCGGCATGAGGGGACCACCATTCTGGTGTCCACCGCCTACATGGACGAAGCGGAACAGTGCGATCGGGTGGCCCTTATTTTCAACGGGAGTCTTTTGGGAAAAGGAACGCCGCAGCAATTGAAAGCAGAATATCCGTATCCGCTGTTTCAGGTCAAAGGCAAGCATTTGCGCGATTTGCAGGCCTATTTTCAATCTCAGTCTCTCGTTCAAACCATTCAGATGTTCGGCGATACCCTCCACGTGAGTTTTCTCAGCCCGCCTACACCGGAGGCGTGGCAAACCTGGCAGAAGCAATCCGGGGGCAATTTACAGGACTGGCAGGCCATCTCCCCCACCGTGGAGGATGTCTTTTTGCACCTGATCGGACGGTCAGACGAATGAACGATACCTTTTCCATTGTGACGTCTCAACTCACGCGGCGTTTTGGACGATTTACCGCCGTGGACGGCGTGAGTATTCAGGTTCGCCGGGGCGAAATTTTTGGCTTTCTGGGAGCCAACGGCGCGGGCAAAACAACGGTTATTCGGATGCTGTGCGGACTGCTAACCCCTACTTCGGGGGAAGCGCGCGTGGCCGGCTTTGATGTCTACCGGCAGAGCGAGGCCATTAAAAAACACATCGGCTACATGAGCCAGCGGTTTTCACTTTACCCGGACTTAACAGCAGAAGAAAATCTCACATTCTACGGTCGAATTTACGGCCTTTCTCGGGACGTGCTGGACGCACGAAAGCAGGCGTTTTTTCGGAAATTGGGACTTTTACCTTACTTACACACCTTGACGCGGGATTTGCCCCTGGGGTTTAAACAACGGCTGGCGCTCGGGTGTGCCCTGATTCACGATCCGCCCATTCTTTTTTTGGATGAACCCACGTCAGGGGTCGATCCGGCGGCCCGACGCGCCTTCTGGAATCTCCTCTACGAAATGGCTGACAGCGGAAAAACCGTTTTTGTAACCACCCATTTTATGGATGAGGCGGAATACTGCCACAGAATTGGGTTCATGCGCTCAGGAAAATTAATTCTTCAGGGGCCGCCAACGGAGCTGAAAATGCGGTTCGGGAAATCTTCGGTGCAGGAGGTTTTTTTGACCTTGTCCGAAGGTGAGGAGACCCCCCGATGAAGGCGGCTCTGTTGCGGACCCGGGCCATTGTGCGGAAGGAATTTCTACACATTTTGCACGATCCGCGCAGCCTGTTTTTAGTGTTCCTGATGCCGGTTGTCCAGCTTATTATGTTCGGCTACGCCCTCAACCTGGAAATCCAGCGAGTGGACATGGCCGTGTTTGATCACGCCCGGTCACCGGCTTCCCGTGAATTTATTCAGGCGTTTTCGGGCAGCCGCTTTTTTCATGTGTTTGAAGTGAACCGGTCGGTGCGCACGGTGGAGGACTGGTTCAAATCGCGCAAAGCCCGTGTCGCGCTCGTCATTCCGGCCGATTTCGATCGCCAGCTCCACCGTAATCTGCGAATTCCCATCCAGTTTTTGATGGACGCTTCGGATGCCAATGCGGCCACCCTGATTCGAAATTATTGCCAGCAAATTTTGATTTCCTACAATCTGTCACACGGAGCGAAGGTGCTGCTGCCCTTCGCCTTTCGGCGCACGGTTTTCTTTAATCCCAATTTTCGCAGCAGCTACTTTTTTGTTCCGGGTCTGATGGCCATGATTTTGATTATGATTTCCACGCTCCTGACCAGTGTGGCCATCGCCCGGGAAAAGGAAACCGGAACGCTGGAGCAAATGCTGGTTTCTCCGGTGCGGTCCCGTGAAATCATTTTGGGAAAGGTGTTTCCTTATCTGGTGCTGGCCTTTCTGGACGCGGCCGCAATTCTGGCCATCGGACTTTTTCTGTTTCGGATTCCGTTTGTGGGAAATCTGCTGCTTCTAACACTGCTTTCGGTGTTGTACATTGTACTGGCACTCAGTCTGGGACTTCTGATCTCTACCGTGGCATCCTCTCAGCAGGTGGCCATGATGATTGCCCAGATAGCCACGGTGCTGCCCACCATCATGATGGCAGGAATGATTTTCCCGATTGCCTCTATGCCGCGGTGGCTGCAGCTTATCACGTACATCCTGCCGGCCCGATTTTACCTGCTGATTGTTCGGGGTATTATTTTAAAGGGAAGTACCTTTGCGGACCTGCTCAATCCCTCAGCCGTACTTTTGGGTATGACGATTTTCCTGCTGCTGGTTTCCATCCGAAAATTCAAAACGAATCTGGAGGCCTGACATGCAGCCCATTTTCGCCGTTATTCAAAAGGAATTTAAACAGGTGTTCCGGGACCGGTCGATGGTGGCGATTATTTTTTTGGTGCCGCTTATCCAGCTTTTTCTGCTGGCCTACTCCATTACGGTGGATGTGAGGCATGTGAAGCTGGAGATAGCCGACCTGGACAACAGTCACCTGAGCCGAGAGCTGGTGCAGGCCTTCAGTCACACGAAACAATTTGACCTTGTGGGCTGGACTCGTAATCTCAACGGAATTGAGGAGGGGTTTCGGTCCTGGCGGTCGCAGGTGGTTCTGATTATTCCGCCGGGATTTGAGAAGAATTTAAGGCGCGGGCGGCTGCCGCAGATTGGTGTTGCCGTGGATGGTGTGGACGGAAATACAGCCGGTGTGGCGCTGGGCTACGCTCAGGCGATTTTGATTCGCTTTGGCCAGCGCATACAAACTCAGGTGTTTGCACAGAAAACCCGTTCTCAGCCCCATCTTGTGGAGATGCGCGAACGCATGTGGTACAATCCGGAACTGGACAGCAAGCCGTTCATGATTCCCGGAATTGCCGTGGTGCTGCTTACGTTGCTGCCCATGATGCTTTCCTCCATGAGTTTGGTCAAAGAAAAAGAAACCGGCACCCTGGAACAGTTACTGGTCACACCCCTGAAAAAAACCCAGCTCATTCTGGGCAAACTCATTCCGTTTTTGCTGCTTTCTTTTATCGAACTGAGTTTTTTGCTGCTGGTGGCCATCGGCTCTTTTCACATTGCCATGAACGGAAGTTACCTGCTTCTGGGTTGGCTGTCGTTTGTTTATTTGTTCACGACTCTCGGATTGGGGATTTTCATTTCCACGGTCACCACCTCCCAGCAGCAGGCCATGTTTATGTCCTGGTTTATGCTGGTATTTATGATTTTGATGAGCGGATTTTTTATTCCTATTGAAAACATGCCGCTGGTGTTGCAAAAGCTTACCTATCTGGATCCGATGCGCTATTTTATGTCCATTGTCCGGGATATTTTTCAGAAGGGCTCCGGACTGCGTTTCCTGCAGAGGGATGCCATTCCGATGGCGGGGTTTGGCGTCATCATTTTGACCGTCAGCATTCTGAAATTTCACAAACGGGTAGGATAGTGAACAACCCCACCTTGATCCTCCCCTTTATAAGGGGAGGAAATTGCTTGGGTGGTAGGGGAGAGTTTGGAAAAAAAACGGGTGTGTGTTATTTTTTAATTTACTAAAGGGAAAAATTCAGGTTAAGAC
>JAADHR010000082.1 GCA_013151735.1 Calditrichota bacterium
ACAAAATAGCGCTGGGTGAAGAAGAAAAGGAGCACAATGGGAAGCATGACGACCACGGCAGCGGCCATCTGGTAGGGCCAGTTGGTGGAATAGATGCTGTGAAACAGGGCAATTCCCACCTCCACCGGCCGCATGTCCATCTGGTTGGTCACAACCAGGGGCCAGAGGAATTCCTTCCACATGCCCATAAACGAAAAAATACCCAGAGTAGCCAGGGCCGGCTTGGAAAGGGGTAAAATAATGCGCCAGTAGATGGTCCAGGTACCGGCGCCGTCGATGCGGGCGGCATCTTCGAGCTCGCGGGGCAGTGTTAAGAAAAACTGCCGCAGCAGGAAAATTCCCCACACGCTGCTGAGAAAGGGGACAATCAGCGCCCAGTACGTGTTCAGCCAGTGGAAAGAATCAACGATCAAATAGGCCGGAATCAGCGTCACGATACCGGGAATCATCAGGGTGGAAAGATAGAGGGTGAAAATTTTGTCGCGGCCGCGGTACTGCAGGCGGGAAAATGAAAAGGCCGCCATTGAGCAAATGAGAAGCTGTCCCGCGACAACAGCTACACTGATAATAAGCGTATTCAGAAAAAACCGGCCGAATGGCAGCATCGTGAGCGCCTCTTTGTAATTGCTCCACAAAAAATGCTCCGGTAAAAATTTGGGCGTGGGACTGTACACCTCCAGCTCATTCATGAAAGACGTCATCAGCATCCAGAAAAAGGGAAGGAGCATGGTACCGGCAAGCAAAACCAAAAAAAGGTAGGTTGCTGTTTTTAGGAGCCTGTTTTTTATTTTTTTTAGTCGTGCATTCATTGATCGACTCGTTTACTGGTTCAATTATTTTTCAGTTTCATTAGACCTTGCTTTTCAATAATTTAAGTCTTTCCCCACCACCTTAAATTGCAGTACCGTTGCAATTAAAATTACCACAAACAAGACCCAGCTCATGGCGGAGGCGTAGCCCATACGCAGGTATTCCCAGGCATTCTGGTAGATGTGGTAAACCACCACGTCGGTGGCGCGGTTGGGTCCTCCCTGCGTCATCACGTACACCGACGTAAACACCTGAAACGAACCGATCACGGAAGTGATTAAAACGAAAAAGGTCGTCGGTTTCAAAAGCGGGAGCGTTACGGCCCAAAAACGCTGCCAGGGAGAGGCCCCGTCGATGATGGCGGCCTCGTACAAATACTCGGGGATTCCCTGAAGACCCGCCAGAAAAATCACCATCTGGTAGCCAATGCCCATCCAGACGGTCATAATCATAATGGAAAGAAGGGCCGTCCGGGGACTGGAAAGCCAGGGAACCGGGCCAAATCCAATCTGTTTTAGAATGAAATTGACCAGTCCGTACTGGGGCTGGTACAGCCACTGCCAGACCAGCGCCACGGCCACAAAAGAAGACACACTGGGTAAAAAGAAAATTGTCCGAAAGAAGTGAATCCCCTTCAAACGCTGATTCATCAGTATGGCCACAAAAAGGGCAACCGCCATCCCCACCGGAACCTGAAGTGTAAAAAGGGCCGTGTTTTTCATCGCCTTCCAGAAGAGGGCATCGCGAAAAAGAGCTGCAAAATTGGCAAACCCCACGAACGGCTTTTCTGGGGAAATTACGTTCCACTGGTGAAAACTCAAATAGAGCGAAAAAAGAAGGGGTACGGCAACAAAAACAAGCAGAATAATCAAAGAGGGCCCCAGAAAAATGTAGCCCTGAAAAAGATGCCGACGTTCCTGTTTGCGGGTGGACAATAGATGCACCAAAATCAGAATCAGCAGGGCGAGCAGAGTACTCCACAAGAAGGTTTGCACCGTGGCATGTCCGGTGTTTGGCAGCCTTGCGGTCCGAAGCCTTTTGGAACGGGCAAGTGTTTGATCCATTTTTTCAGCAGCACGCGTAAACGTCGTATGCAGAGGCTGGTGCCCTATCATAACCTGATCAACCGCATCCCTGGCGATGGTTTCAATCTGACTGAAGGGTTCAACCCGGCTTCCCCAGGGCATGCGGGCATATTGAACATCATTTAAAAAGACCTGCTCAATTCCGTACGGGTCTTCTTCTGCCTGTTCTTTGGCCACGCGACGAATGGCCGGAATGGCAATTCCGCTCTCGGAACGAATGCGGGCAGCCTCCTCACCCGCCAAAAAAATGGCCAGCCGCACCGCCCACTCCCGATGACGAGACACTTTCGGCACACACCACCCGGACTCGTACATCACCGTCACGTGCCTGCCCCCTTTCGGGACAGGAAGCGGCGCCACGCCGATGGAAAGTTTTCCGCTGTCCAGATATTTTTTCAGCGTAGGAATCCACCAGTGGCCGCTTTCCATCATGCCAATTTTGCCCGTGTAAAAAAGGGCGCCCGTTCCCCCTACGGCGGTCAGGTACGATCCAAACGGCGCCACGTGGTATTTGGTGCGAAGATCGATTAAAAATTGAAGCGCCTGTTCCGTTTCGGGGGAATTAAAATAACCCGCCGCCCGTGTACCCTTGGGATTCAATACATCGCCCCCGTTGCTCCACACCCAGGGAATCCAGAGGTAGAGACGGTCGGAAACCACTGTACCGAACTGATCAATCCGCCCGTCACCGTCAAAATCCTTTGTGAGTTTTTGCGAAAGTTTCAGGTAGTCCTCCCAGGTCCAGCCCGGGGCCGGGTAAGACAGCCCGGCGGCATCGAAGAGACGCTTGTTGTAGTACATGACCATCGGGGTGAAATCCTTCGGTAAAGCAAAAAGAGACGAATCCCGCTCGGCTATTTTCAGGACATTGGGAAAATAAACGGACAAATCGATCCCGTGTTTTTTAACATACGGCATGAGATCGACCAACACATTCTGGTTTAAGAAAGCAGGAATAATCGTAGCATCCAGAAGGAAAACATCCGGAGGGGTTCCGGAAGCAATTCCCGTGAGGATCTTTTCCTTGTAGCCGGAAGGAATCGTCTCAACTGAAACCACCACTTCCGGGTGGCGCTTCATGAACTCGGCGGCGATACGGCGTTCCAGCTTCAATTCCCGTGCGCCGGCCCAGTTGGCCACACGAAGAACCGTTTTGGACGCCAAACCATCGGAAAGGGGAACGCCCAGTCCAATGGCCAGCACAAGAACTAAAAGGACTTTTTGACAGAATAAATGACGCATTTTTGAGAAGAGCCCAAACTAAGATTCAAAAGACACCCCCTTAAATTTGGCAAAACTCTTTTAAAAAGTCAAGGAAGGATTTCGCCCGGAACTGTTTGAAGCGTCACACAGGATCCATCCCCAAACCGCCAACTCTGGCCATTGGACATTGTCGTCAATTCAAGGGAACAAAAGCATTTTAAAGCAGACTCCTCAATTTTTTTCAAAAATAATTTAAAATAATATTGAAATGAGAATGAGTTTTATTTATATTCTATATCAGAAAATATAGAATTATCTTGGTCCATCGGTTTTTCAGTGAAAGCTATCCCTTCAGCACATTACCTGCCTTCGTTTATGCCCGTTGGCAGGTATTTCACATCGGGTTGGTTTTCACTTTTTATTGTTGCGTTTATTTGAGGTTCTACTGGAATTTTTGTGAATCTTTTTTCTTGAAACACGAAAAGCATTCTATTTCTGCCCCTCCTCCGGCCCCCTCCCTGAGATCAGGGAGGGGGAGTCAGGGGGTGGGTTCAAAAGGCCCGGTTCTATTTCCAAAGAGAGTGTCTTTTCCATAAAAAAGCCAATAGAACCTTATTTGAAAAACCATGACACACACAAACTTCACGAATGTAATTTCAATAAAATCAATTCGTGAAATTAGTGGGCAAAGGCTTTTTGGAGCAAACACATTAATTGCAGAGATTACAACAAATAGCATTCTCTGCTTTCACAGGAAGAAAGTCTTGCGGGTAATGATGTAAAATTGTAGCAGTCTTATTACTTAAAATCTGAGGTGATATATGAAACGTTTGTTGATTCTTGGAGCCGGAACAGCCGGAACGGTCATGGCCAATCGTCTTTCTCCCGTTCTCGATCCCGAAGAGTGGGAAATTACCATTGTTGACCAGCATGAAGAGCATTACTACCAACCCGGTTTCCTGTTTATCCCATTCGGCATTTACACGAAAGCCGACGTGATCAAACCCAAAAGAGATTACATTCCCCCCGGCGTTAATTTTGTGCTTTCTCCCATTGAAGTGATAGAGCCGGAAAAAAACCGCGTGAAATTGGCGGGTGGGAAAATACTTCCGTACGATCTGCTCATTATTGCGACAGGAACCAAGGTCCATCCGGAAGAAACGGAAGGGATGAAAGACGGAGGGTGGCATCAAAATATTTTTGATTTTTACACCATTGAAGGCACCCTGGCCCTGGCCAATTTTTTGAAATACTGGCAGGGCGGCCGGATGGTGCTCAACATTGTGGAAATGCCCATCAAATGTCCCGTGGCTCCGCTTGAATTTGTTTTTCTGGCGGATTGGTGGTTTACCGAACAGGGTATCCGCGACAAAGTGGAGATTTTTTTCGTCACACCGCTGCCGGGCGCCTTTACCAAACCCCGCGCAGCCAAATACCTGGGCAATTTTCTGGAGAAGAAAAACATCCACCTGATCCCTGATTTCAGCGTCGGAAGGGTGGACAGCACCTCCAACAAGATCATTTCATACGATGACAAGGAAGTGGACTACGATCTGCTGGTCACCATTCCAACCAATATGGGAGATGAACTGATCGCACGTTCAAATATGGGAGACGAACTCAATTTTATCCCGACGCATCCCAACACCCTGCAATCCAAAAACTACGAGAATATTTTTGTTCTTGGCGATGCCACGGATCTTCCCAGTTCCAAAGCGGGCTCTGTAGCCCATTTCGAATCGGAGATTTTATTCGAAAACATTTTGCGCGCCATTGACGGCCGTCCCCTTCTGCCCGAATTTGACGGACATGCCAACTGCTTTATCGAGTCGGGCTTTGGAAAGGGCATCCTCATTGACTTCAATTATGATGTGGAACCCCTCCCCGGAAAGTTTCCTCTCCCGGGAATCGGCCCCTTTTCGTTATTGGAAGAGACCAAAATGAATCACTGGGGCAAGATGTTATTTCGCTGGATGTACTGGAATCTCCTTCTAAAAGGAGCTGAGCTTCCTATTGAGGCACAAATGAACATGGCAGGAAAGAGGAAATAGATTATGAACGATTCCATCGATGAAAAATTAGAGGCGATTGACCAAAAACTGGCCGTACTGACCGAACAATTGGCCATTCAGGCCCGCCGTCAACGGGAAATGCAAGAGTTAAAAGACGATTTGAATCGCATCGTCACCGATATGTTCCAATCCACTGTTGTGGAACTCGAGGAGGTTTCCTCCACTTTCGACATCACGGATTTGCTTTATTTGCTAAAACGCTTGCTGCGAAATGTAAAAAACCTATCGAAAATGCTGGAACAGGTTGAAAGCATGAGCGATCTGTCCCGTGATCTCGTCCCCATCGGAAACCAGGCCTACCTGAATGTGCTGGCCAAACTGGACGAATTGGATCGAAAGGGATATTTCGAGTTTTTTGGGGAGTCGTTGAAGATTGTAGATAACGTGGTAACCTCCTTCACGACAGAGGATGTTCGTCTGCTCAGTGAAAATATTGTTCAGATATTAAATACCGTCAAAAATCTCACGCAGCCTGATGTTTTGGTTGCATTGAATAATGCGGTTTACGTTTACAAGAGTCTGGAAATCGACGTTCAAAAGAAGGTCTCATATTGGGACTTGTGGCGAGAAGCCAAAAAACCGGAAATGCGCCGAGGGCTGGCTTTTACAATTCAGTTCCTGAAGAATCTTGTTGCGGTTAACAGCAAAAATAGTCAACGTTAAAAATGGAGGGTTATAAAATGCCAATCAAAGAACTCGCGGGTAAAAAAATCGAAGTGGACGATGAGGGATATCTGATAAACCAATCTGACTGGGATGAAGAACTGGCAAAAGAACTGGCGAAAGAGGAGGGTATCCCGGAATTGACTGAGAAGCACTGGGAAGTTATTCATTTCATGCGCAAAGAATTTCAGGAGAAACATGTGGCTCCGTCTATCAGGCGGTTGAAGAATACGGGTGGCATCCCGACCAAAGAGCTGTACGCGCTTTTTCCGAACGGTCCGGCAAAAAAAGCGGCTAAAATTTCCGGGATTGCCCAAGCCGCAAGGTTGTGTTTAATTTTCGAACAAAAGGAGACATCCGATGGAAAATGAGGAAAGAATAAAAAAGGTGTCGTTGGTCATATCGAAAGGCTCGCTGGAGGGGGTCTATCCGGGACTGATTATGGCAAACGGCGCGCGAATGGAAGGAATTGAGGCTTCTATCTTTTTCACTTTTTTCGGGTTAGATGCCATCACTAAAAAACGCATGAAAAAGCTCAAAGTGGCCACCGTGGGAAATCCGGCCATGCACATGCCCACCCTGTTGGGCATGCTTCCCGGCATGTCAGCGTTTGCCACCCACATGATGAAAAAAGAAATGGAAAAGCTGGACATCCCCCCGGTAGACGAATTTATTGAAATGATCCACGATGCCGGCGGGAAATTATATGCCTGCAAAGCAACCGTAGAAATGTTTCATCTGACAAAAGATGATTTTTGCGACGAGGTCGATGAAATTCTTACCGTCGGCCAATTTTATGAACGATCGGCGGGCGCCCAGATTATTTTTACATAAACGGCTCACACCTTGCGAAGGTTCTAAACCTTCGCAAGGTGTTTTTTGTCATGAATCCCCTGCGTCCTGCAGCATTTTTAGCATCTTTACAAAAACCTGCCTCATTTTCACTCCCTGAACGGCGCCCGAAACGGCGTCCAGCGCTGTGAATGTGAACCCTTTCGGCGTGGAATAGTAAGCCATCCAGAAGGGATAGTACACCCGCTCAATCGAGAGAATCTTTCCGATTTTAAGGGGCAGTTTCTCGCGAATTCCCACCTGAATGGAAAAATCCTTCACCGCTTCAAACACGGCTGTTTCCACCCCTTTTTCGGTCAGTTGAAAAGGAATGGGGTGCGCAAGCTCTTTTTCCTCAAACTGCACAAATTCCTCTTTCGGAAAGACGGCAATGCCTTCAAGAGCATCCACGGCCACAGCCAGCGCTTCCTTTTTTTGTTTGAACTCCGTTTCCACCCGAACCCAGAAATAGGGCAGGTCAACGCGTTCGATTTTTTGGAGCCTCTTTTTTCTTCGGAAAAAGAAGCGCTGTTTCGGCGTTAGTTTTTGTTCCGCTTCATTCTTTTCAATCAACGGACGAACCGTTTTTACAATCATCGGCTATTGCGCCTTTCCATTTAATCTTCCTTATTCCGCCAGAAAGAAAATCACTGTGGGGTCCACCGGAAACCGCCCCATTTTTTCACCGTACAGGCTGAATCCGCCCCTGTTTTTGGCGGTGTTCGGCACCTGAAACGTGATCCTTAATTTTCCCGCCTGCATTTTTGCGAGACTCTCTTGAAGTGTCCGGCCGGCGATCTCCACTCGTGTCAGATAGCCGTAAGAGCCCCGCTGGAAATTCGCCTTGTGCGAAAGCACTCCCCGGGCATCCGCCGGGTCGTCTTCAAAACGGACGGTATCCGCCCGA